>JAQGKB010000320.1 GCA_028290345.1 Hyphomicrobiales bacterium
AAGGTGGTGCCGCTCGCCCACCCGGATTCGACAGCCGAACTGAATAAGGACGGCAAGGTGGTGTGGGAGTGCGTCGACGTGGTCGTCGACCGCAAGCTGCCCAAGCCGGTGACGCTCGAAGCGGTGAAGGCGGAGCCGCGGCTGGCCAACATGGCGCTGGTCAAACTATCGCGGCTCTCGGTTTCGCCGGTGAGCGACGAGGAATGGAAGATCGTCTGTGAGATGGGCGGGCTGTAGCGATTTTCACGCCGTCATTTCCACATTCGGGGGAATGACGGCGGGTACGACTAACGGCGGAGGTCCCCTGGGTCGCCCAGAAACGGATTGACGATCGTGAGGCGATCATCGATCCGCATTCCGGCATGCATGTCCTCGGTAAAAAGCATGTCGCAGTCCGCCTCCAACGCGGCTGCAACGATCATGGCATCGTAGATGGGGAAGTTGTGGCGCGCGGCTAGAGCCAGTCCGGTCTCGTGAATGGTTACGCTCAATGGGATCACGCTGACCAGTTCGCGCAAAGTGGCCAGAAGGTCATGCGTCTCCGGCCAGGAAAGGCCCATTTTCCGGCGGGCAATATTGGCGGTCTCGTTAAGGACCTGGACGCTGATCACGCCGCCATCAGCAAGGATCGCCTCCGACCGAGATGCTTTCGCGTCATCGCCCGAAGCCAAGTAGATGATCACGTTGGTGTCGATGAACCTACTGGGCATTGGCGTCGTCGCGGTCGAACTTGAAGTCCGCCGGAAGACGCCCGCGAAAACTGCGCAGCCGCGCCAGCAACTCTTCGCGTCCCGGCTTGCGCGCCACGCCCAGATTGCGATCGTCCGCGACGTGAAGTTCGATCTCGTCCCCCTCACGGAGTTGAAGGGCCTCGACGACGGCGGAGGGTAGGCGGACGGCGAGACTATTTCCCCATTTTGAGACCTGCATGGACCCACTCCTGATGATATACAGGAGGGCAATGTATATCATGGCAGCGGAAATTCAATGCAGCCGTCGGTATTACGTTGGAGCGCGCGCGCCCCTCGGCTCCGTCATTGCCCGGTTTATCCGGGCAATCCGGGGCAGCGAGCGCGGTAAGAAAGGCTGGATTACCCGGATAAACCGGGTAATGACGGTTCCACCTTTGAGGTGAGCGTAGGTCCTAGGGCTCTGGGGAGGTGACCCCGAGGCCGCAACAGGCCCCGCTAAAAATCGCTTGTCAGGCCTTTGATTTCCCAGTCGCCGTAACGGGCGGGGTCGAGGCCGCCGCGGCCGCCTTGTTCGGGGGGGACGTCGTTGGTGCGGGCGTCGATTGCGGCGCGGCGCGCTTTCGCTTCGGCGAGGGCGCGTTCGGCTGCGGGCGGGAGCGTCTTGCCGGTTTGCTGGTCGGTTTTGGTCATTTCAGTCACCAGGTCGGGTCGGGAGCACTTGCAGGGGACGCAAAGTCTTCCAATCTTATTGGGGAAAATATCAGCAAGTCGAGGCCCCATGCTCAACACGGTTCGGACTACCCTGCTTCTGGCGGCGCTGACGGCCATCTTCATGGCCGTGGGCTACCTGATCGGTGGCCAGAGCGGCATGATGATTGCGCTCGGCGTCGCCGTGGTCACCAATCTTTTCAGCTACTGGAACGCCGACAAGCTGGTCTTGCGCATGCAGCAGGCCGAGGAAGTCGGCCCTGACCAGGCGCCGGACCTGCATGTCATGATCCGTGATCTGGCGACGCGGGCCGGCCTGCTCATGCCGAAAGTCTATCTGATCCACTCGGACCAGCCCAATGCGTTCGCGACTGGGCGCAATCCTGAAAATGCCGCCGTGGCGGTTTCGACCGGGCTGCTCAATACGCTGAGCCCACGCGAGGTCGCGGCGGTCGTTTCGCACGAGCTTGCGCATGTGAAACATCGCGATACGCTGACCATGACCATTGCCGCGACGCTTGCCGGCGCGATTTCGATGCTGGCGCAGTTCGGCTTCTTCTTCGGCGGCAGCAGCGGTCGCAACAATAATCCGCTGGGCGGTTTCGGGATGCTGGCCGCCATTATCGTCGCCCCGCTGGCGGCGATGCTGGTGCAGATGGCGGTGAGCCGGACGCGCGAATACGAAGCCGACCGGGGCGGCGCCGAGATCAGCGGCGATCCGCAGGCGCTGGCCTCCGCGCTGGAGAAAATCTCGGCGGGGGCGAATCGGCGGCCCAACTACGCCGCGGAGCGCAACCCGGCGATGGCGCATATGTACATCATCAACCCGCTGTCGGGGGCGCGGATGGACAATTTGTTCTCCACCCATCCCGACACCGAAAATCGCATCGCGGCCCTGCAAAGGCTTGCCGGGGAGATGCAGGTCAACGATAACGGCTGGCGCGATGCGCCGCGCGCCTCGGTCGTCGAGCCGGTGCGCGAGGGCTGGCGGGTGCCGCGGGTCGTTTCGCGCGATAATATAGACAGGCCGCGTGGCCCCTGGGGATAGGACGAGTTCTTGGCAGCGAAAAATGATCCGGCGGGGCTGGCGCTCCGCCTCGTTGCCATCGAGCGGCTGCGGATAGTCCTCGCCGGAAGCAATTTTTCTCCGATCGGCGCCAGCGAGTTGGCCGATAGCCGCGATCGCGCCATCGCCAATCGGCTGGTGACCACGGCGCTGCGCCGGCACGGGCACCTTAACCTCGTCATTGAGAATTTATTGGAACGCGGCATGCCGTCGAAGAGCGGCAGCTTCGAGGCCACCCTGCGCATGAGCCTGGCGCAGCTATTGTATCTGCCTGACCTCGGCGACCACAGTGCGCTGTATCTGGCAGTCGAGGCGTTGCGGCGGGATAAGCGAGCCACGCACCTTGCCGGGCTGATGAACGCCATGCTGCGCCGGGCGCAGAAGGAGCGTGAGCGGCTGCTCGAACCGCCGCAACCGCTGTTGTTCCCCGAAGCGCTGCGCAAGGCATGGCAGAGCGCCTATGGCATCGAGGCCGTCGGCCGGTTCGCCGCAGCGCTGCTTGCCGGCGCGCCGCTCGACCTGACGCTGAAGGCTGCCGATCCGGCGCTGCTCGAAGTGCTGGGGGCCGAGGCGCTGTTGGCCGATACGGTGCGCATCCAGAACCGGGACAAGGCCGTCGATGCACTGCCCGGTTACGCCGAAGGCCAATGGTGGGTGCAGGACGTCGCTGCAGCGCTGCCTGCGCGGCTGATCGACCGGCCGCCGGGCGCAACCGTGCTCGATCTCTGCGCCGCGCCGGGCGGCAAGACGGCGC
The DNA here is from genome assembly GCA_028290345.1 of Hyphomicrobiales bacterium. Classification (GTDB taxonomy): domain Bacteria; phylum Pseudomonadota; class Alphaproteobacteria; order Rhizobiales; family Devosiaceae; genus JAQGKB01. The sequence continues at coordinate 3,221 of JAQGKB010000320.1, forward strand.
AACTGGTCAAGGCCGGCTATGCGGTCACCGCGCTCGACAACGATGCCGGGCGGCTCGAACGGCTGCGCGTCAACCTGGCCCGCCTGCACTATGCGGCGACGATCGTCGAGGCCGATGCGGCAGACTATGCGCCCGAACAAAAGTTCGATGCAGTATTGCTCGATGCGCCGTGCTCGGCCACGGGCACCTTCCGCCGGCATCCCGAGGTCGTCTGGAACCGGCAGCAAAGCGATATTGCAGGGCGGGTAAAACTGCAGCAAAAGCTGCTCGCCCAGGCCGCCGAGTGCCTGAAGCCGGGCGGCGTGCTGATCTATTGCGTCTGCTCGCTCGAGGCAGCAGAGGGGGAATCGCAGGCCGCCTGGGCGCTGTCGCATGTGCCGGGGCTGCAGGCTTTCCCCATCGCCGCGGAAGAACTGGGCGGGCTGGAGCGGGCGGTTACCGGCGAGGGCACGGTGCGCACCCATCCTGGCCTTGCCTTGCCAAGCAAGGCGGCCGGGTCGCTGGACGGCTTTTTTATTGCGCGCTTTCGCCGTATCTAGCATGCCGGTATGAAAAAGAATCACCGGCGCGGCCCTGAAATTGCGGGCGCGGGGCCGCGGTCAGCGCAAATGCCCACGGGACAAGTCACGAGGCGGGCTGTTTGTCGCGGGTGCTGATGGTAAGTTAACTCCAGAGGCTGCGGGGGCGTGCGAGTTTGTTAGACGTGTTCCGTTTCCTGGCTCGGCGCTTGTCGCTGCAAGTGGCTGACTATGCCATGACGGCGCCGGTGGTGCGCTGGACCTGGACCAGCCCGAGCAACGGCAAGGGCCAGATGATCGGTGCCTTGGGCGAGTTTCGTCCCACCGATCGCGAGACGATCCTCGAGATGATGGCGGGGCGCTACCTGCTGGCCTCAAAACTGGTGGATACGCATGGGGTGTCGCCGTTCGCCATCGAGGCCGACGATGAGAACTGGTATGCTGACCTGCAGGGCTTCTCCTGGCTGCGGCACTTTCGCGATGCGCGCGACGAGGGCGAGCGCCGGTTTGCCCGCACGCTGACGCTGGATTGGATCGGGCGCAACGGCAAGTTCGATCGCGAGACCTGGGCGCCGGTGAT
>JAQGKB010000187.1 GCA_028290345.1 Hyphomicrobiales bacterium
TACGCGGAAAAGCTCGATCTGCTGCTGAAACTCAACGAGTCCGAACGGATCACCTGGAGTGGGAAGTTCCGGCCGGCGCTGGACAACGCGGAAATCGTGCCGCGCCCCGACAACGGCAGGGTGACGATCTGGATCGGCACAGGTGGCAATCCGCAGTCCTCGATGCGGGCCGGCTACCTGGGGCTGCCGATTTCCTACGGCATCATCGGCGGGGAAGCGGCGCATTTCGCTCCGCTGGCCGATCTTTACCGGCGCGCGGCGCAGCAGGCGCAATTGCCCGGCGCCGATATACGGGTCTCGGTCGGGACCCACGGCTTCATCGGCGAAGACGCAGCGACAACACGCTCGTTCTGGTTCGAGCACTGGCACGCTGCGGTGGAGGAAGTCGGCAAGGTGCGCGGCTTCAAGGCGCCGGGCTGGGAGCACTACGAGAAGCAGGCAACCGGGAAAGGTGCGTTGTTTGTTGGGGCGCCCGAAGAGATCGCCGAGCGCATGGTCGCTTTCCAGAGGGCGATGGGTCATATGCGCCACTTCGTTCAGATGGACATCGGCCATGTCCCGCAGGCCGACCTGCTGCGCTCGATCGAACTGCTCGGCACCAAGGTCAAACCCCTGGTCGATGCCGAACTCGGCCATACGCCAATGCTGAAGGAAACGAAAAATGCTTGAGAGAAAAGTGACGTCGGTCGGTATCCTCGGGGCCGGCAAGGTCGGCACGGCGATCGCGCGGCAGGCGATTCGGGCGGGTTACTCCGTCGCCATCGCCACCGCCAAGCCGCCCGAGGACATCGCGCTGATCGTCGAGTTCACCGCGCCCGGCGCAATCGCCACGACGGCCGAGGCGCTCATGCGCGACAGCGATCTGATCGTCATCGCCGTGCCACTCGCGAAATACAGGACGCTGGATGCATCCGGCCTTGCCGGAAAAGTCGCAATCGACGTGATGAACTATTGGGCGCCCACCGACGGCGCGATTGCGGATTTCGAGGGAGCGCGTTCCAGCAGCGAAGTCGTTCAACTGCATTTGCCGGAGACCCGGCTGGTCAGAACGCTGAACCACATCGGCTATCATGAGCTCGAGCAAAACGCGCTGGCGGCCGGACGGCCTGGGCGACAGGCATTGGCGATCGCGGCCAACGATGTGGCGGCGCGGCGTCTCGTGGCGGATTTCATCGACCAGTTGGGTTTTGATCCGGTCGATGCCGGCCCACTCATCGCGGCCCGGGCCCTACAGGTAGGCTCTCCAGTTTTCGGAGCTCGGCTGGCCCGGTTCGAAATGGAGAACGCCCTTAGCTTCGGTACCGTCGAGCTTATCCCCGTCTAGTGGAAAATCTTGTTCCACGGTGACTGTAACGCGAGAGCTCTAGAGAAGATGGAGGGGCACGGCTTCGCACGAGCCAGCCCCTCCCCGATACTTTGGAGCAGCTAGATCGAGGCGAAGAACGTCCTCACGTCGCCGATCCAGACTTCCGGCACCTCGAGTACGGCATAGTGGCCGCCGACGTCGAACTCGGTCCAACGTACGATGGTGTTGCCCTGCTCCCCGTAGCGGCGGATCGGTACTTCGTCGAAGCCGAAGACCGCAACGGCCGTCGGCACCCCAGAATTGGCCCGGGGCGCCCACGCGCTCGGATCGTGCGCGTTTTCGTAGTAGATCCTGATGGACGAGGCGGCCGTGTCGGTGAACCAGTAGATGAGGAAGTTGGTCAGGAATGCGTCGAGCGGCACCGCGTCCGGACGATCTCCGAAGCTGGTGAAAAGCTCGCTGATCCAGGCCAAAAGACCCGCCGGCGAATCCGAGAGGCCGTAGGCCAGCGCCTGCGGCCGGGTCGACTGCACTGCGTTGAAGCCGAAATGCTCGGCCATGAAGCGCTGCAGGCGCTGCAAGCGCGCCTTCTCGCGGTCGTTGAAGGTGGCGATGTCCTCGGGTGCGATCGGGCCCATCGGGATGAAACCCATCGTCGCCGCATTGAGATGCACGCCGAGCACCTTTTCCGGGGCCAGCCGGGCGATCTCGGGCCCAATGATGGCGCCTGCATCGCCGCCCTGAATTCCGAACCGGGGATAGCCAAGGCGGTCCATCAGTTCGATGAAGGCGTTGGCCATCCGGCCATTGTTCCAGCCCTTGTCGCGGGTCGGACCCGAGAACCCGAAGCCGGGCAGCGACGGGACAACGACGTCGAATGCTTCCTGGGCATTGCCCCCGTGAGCGACAGGGTTGGTGAGCGCGTCGATGACCCCGAGGAACTCGACGATCGAACCGGGCCAGCCGTGGATCAAGAGCAGCGGCGTGGCCTTCGCCTCGGGCGACTTGACGTGGATGAAGTGGACGGTCTGCCCATCGATCTCGGTCATGAACTGGGGAAACTGGTTGATCGCGGCCTCTTCGACTCGCCAGTCATAGCGGCCGAGCAGGCGATCGATTGCGCGCTTCACATAGGCGTTCGTCGGCCCGTAGTTCCAGTTGTCGCTCTCGACTTCGCTTGGCATCACGGTTCGGGCGAGCCGGTCCTTGAGGTCGGCGAGCTTGGCATCGGAAACGTTGATCTTGAAGGTGGTGATGGTGGACATTTCGCGCTCCCATAGGGGTTGATGTCCTGAAGGTACCGAGCACGCCTCCGCCAGGATTGAAGAAATCCGACAACTTCAGATCGGAGCTTCTCGCGCGATTTGCCCGGGCGTTTGTCCCATGATGGCTCGGAGCGAATTGATCATGTGCGCCTGGTCGGCGTAGCCGAGAGCGAACGCCACGTCGACGGCCGGACGCCCCATCCTGAGCAGCGCCACTGCCTTCTGTGCCCGCTCAATCACCGTGAACGACTTGTAGGTCAAGCCGGTGGTCCTGAGGAAATGCCGCTGCAGGGTGCGCTCCGACATCGCCTTGGGCTGCCCTTCCAGCACCGCCGCGACGATATCGTTGCTTTCGACGATGCCCGCCCGAACCAGATGTTCGACGAAAACGTCGGCATTCTCGAACGTCGGGACTTCGCGCACATCGGTGCCGATCCAGAAATTGCGGCTGCCGAACTTTTCAAGCAACACGCCTTCGTCCCGCATTACCTCGCCGGGCATCAGCGGCATGAAAGCGCTTGGCTTGAATGAGATCACCAGCGTCTCGTCGCCCGGCAAATGCTCATAGACCACGGCTCGGGTGGTCAGCCCTGTCCGTAGCACCTGCACGTTCTCGCCACGCTTCAGGATCGCAATATCCCAGCATCCATCTGGCTGCATCAGGGTCGCGCCGGCCGCCGTGAACTGGATCGAGGCGATGCTCTCGACATAGGGCGAAACCACCGGCCGCGTCTTCTGGATATAGTCCATCGGGACAGTCTAGCAGCTTGAGCAATGGCGTATAGACTTGAGCCTAGCGGCCTTTACATTCCTTCCGCGCCAAGCGCACGGTCAGCCAGGCATGACACCTTGCCGACCATTGCAAGCGTTCACCGGCCTATTGCGCGACCGGCTTGGCCGCGTCGAGGAAGGGAAGGACCGTATCGGCCAGCTTGGGATCGGAGAAGATGCCGTAGTGTGTTGTGCTCGGCAGCACGGCGAAGCGGTTGGGCATCATCCCTGAGCCATCCCACATGCCGTCCTTCTGACCGCCGCCCAGCAGCTCGAAGAATTTTGTGGCGTGCTGGATGCGCACCGCATCGTAATCACCCACCACCAGCAACGTCGGGGACTTGATTGAGGGGATTGCGGCCGACCAGTCATAGTCCTTGCCTATCATGCCGCCGAGCTGATCGAGCAGCTTTGGCCAGTTGTTCGGATCAGGCGCCACTTGCACATTCATCTGGTACATAGGGGTCTGCTTCATCGGCTCGGCCAGCTGGCTGCTCATCTGCTTCATGCCCTGCTGATTGTAGTCGTGCCATCCGGCAAAAGCATAGGGCGTCGAGACCAGCACGAGTCTATCCACCACCTCGGGGTGATCGATGGCGGTGCGCAGGGCAACGCCGCCGCCGAGCGAATAGCCCATGATATCGGCCTTGTCGCAGCCGAGAAATTTGACCAGCCCCGCGATATCGCCGGCCATTGCCTCGAAGCTCATCGGGCGGTCGAAAGGCAGCGTGCGGCCATGCGCCTGCAGATCGACGCCGATCACCTGATGCGTCTTGGCAAGCTCGGTCAGCACCGGACCGAGCATCTCGATGGCACCGAGGCCACCGTGCAGCAGAATCAGCGGCTTACCGGTGCCGTAGACGGCATAGTAGACTTCGACGCCGTTGACGGGGGCATAGCCGGATTTGGAGGAAGGGGGCAACATTTGCGATCCTTGCGATTGGGCCGGTTCCGCGGCCTGGGAAGTCGCCGCGATGGCGAGGGAAACGGAGGCGAGCGTGGCGAGATAAAGGAAACTGCGTTTGAGCATCGTCGATCTCCTCATAATTGCTGCCGGACGGCTCAGGCCTCCAGTCCGCTTTCGGCATAACTGGCCCGCCGTCCCGCTGGTGTGGGCCCTCCAAATTCAAGCTCTGGCGCCGGTGTGTGGCTATGTGCCGGATTGCGGCATCTCGCTTCCAAGCTGCCGGATGTGCTCGGCCAGCTTGTCCAAACTCTCATTGGTGCCGGCGGCAAAGCCGCGGCGCACGACGCGATCGCGTTCCTCGAAGTTCTTGAATTCCGCCCGAATGGTCACGGTAGTTTTCCCGTCTGCCTCGGCGAAAGTGATCGTGCGCACAAAGCTCGGCGGCGGGTTGTCGCCCCAGATCTCGCCCTCCGCCCTGGCATTGCGGTAGACGATCCGCTCGGGCGGGATGACTTCAAGGTACTCGGATTCGACCGGATACTGGGTCCCGTCCGGCCCCCGCATCACATGGCTCCAGCGTCCGCCTGGCCGAACATCCATCTTGCACACCGGGTTGGTGTAGCCCTCCGGGCCCCACCACTGAGCAACATGGTAGGGATCGGTCCAGAGCTTCCAGACCAGCACCCGGGGCGCAGCGAGCACGCGCGTGATGGTTAGAGTGGGCTGGTCCGCCGGCAAGTCGGGCGGCAGGTATGCCCCTGAAAAATCCATGTTAAATCTCCCGGATCGCCAACTTCAGGCGGCAAAGAACTCTGCGAGCACCGGCGCCAATGCCTCGGGCTTGACCATGTGGTTCTGTCCATCGAGCACCGCGTGACGGGCATTGGGCAAAGCAGCGGCGATCGCCTTCTGGGCGTTGCGCATCCAGGCATCGCTCTTGCCGCCAGCGATAATTTTGGCCGGCATGGTCACCGCGTTCCACTGCCCGGCCGGAATGGGCTTGCCAGTTTGCAGGGACGCGGTCAGAGCGGCGTCATAAACCAGGGTCGGCGCGACCTGCTGCAGCTTCTTCCACATCGGCATGAACTGCATCATGAACACCGCATAAGCCGGGATGCCGACCGCGGCTCGCATGAAATGCTTCACCGCCGCGCCTCGCCGCCCGGCGGCCACCAGGGCAGACAACTTGCTCGAGTAGTTGCTGACGACGGGCTTGCGGGTACCGTCGAGGATGAACGGGGCCTCATAGACGACGAGCTTGGCCACCCCTTTGCAGCGATTTGCGGCCTCGAGCGCCAGCGCCCCGCCGGACGAGATGCCGTAGAGCAGCACCGAGCCGCCGGCTGCAGCGATCAGCGCCTGCAGATCCTCGACCTCGCGCTCGATAGCGTAGGGCCTTGTGTCCCCGCTCTCGCCCCGCCCACGCCGGTCATAGGCATAGACCGTGAAGCGGTCCTTGAGTTGCTCGGCCAGCGGCAGCGCCGGGCCAAAGCCGCGATAGCAGAGCGCGCCATCGACAAGGATCAGTGCCGGGCCGCTACCCAGAGTTTCATAGGCAATGATCGTTCCGTCCGTCGAGGTCACGGTGCTCATGGCAGTCTCCCTTGTGATTGGCTTAGTTTTTGGCCTGGAGGTCTTCGAGCATCGCGTCGAGGCGCTCAAAGCCCTGGCGCACGCCATGCTCCATGTCGGATGCGAGCATGCCGTCGCGTTCGGCGGCCGTATCGAAGCGGGAGACCACGCTGTAGATCGTCTTGCCGTCGACTTCCGTCAGCGTCAGGCTATCGACGGCGAACTTGCCGTCGAACATGCCTTCCACGCCGAACGTCTGCACCAGCCGTTCCGGCGGCACGATCTCCAGATATTCGCCGATGAAGTTGAACACACGTCCGTCGGGCGGGCGCGATTCGATCTTCCACTTGCCGCCAACGCGGAAATCGAACTCCTTTACGGTGTTGTCATAGCCGTGAGGACCCCACCAACGGATCAGGTGCTCGGGCTCCGAAACCATCTTCCAGACAAGCGCCCTGGGCGCCTTGAGCGTGCGGGTGATGACGACGGTCGGCTCGCTGGCCGAGGGTTCGATGCGCAGATCGTCCGATTTCTTGGCGGTCTCAAGCGTGGTCATTTTCTCGTCCTCCTCGTGAAGATGTTGAACATGGGTCTGGAGCCGCGTCAGGCTCTCGTCCCAGAATAGAAAACATGTCCGGAGCCAATCGGCTCGCCCCTGCCGCTGCCTTTGCTTCGCCCTGCGCCGTGCCACCAGTAGTCGAAAGAAGATGACGTTGCTGTTGCGCGTGGCCCGCCCTCCGCGCGTGGGCTCGGTGGGCGGTTAGCTGGATTTGCCATCGGCATCCCCCTTCTGCAGCACTTCCAGGTAATTCTCGAGCCGATCCAGGCTCTCGTCCCAGAAGCGCCGGTAATCCTCGAGCCAGCCGGCGACATCTCGCAGCGGTGCCGCTTCAAGCTTGCACGGCCGCCATTGCGACTCGCGCCCTCGCGTGATGAGTCCGGCGCGCTCCAGCACCTTCAGGTGCTTGGACACGGCCGCCATGCTCATTTCATAGGGCTCAGACAGTTCCGTGACATTGGCTTCGCCGCGCGACAGCCGCGCCAGGATGCCGCGCCGGGTCGGATCAGCAAGGGCGAACAGTGTGGAACTGAGACGATCGGTCGACATATGCATTTAACCGACAGGTTGTGAACTCATTGGTTGAATACAAGCGAAAGCGGATCCTGTCAAGGGAGGGCGAGCGTCATGGACTTGGTATGGAAACAGGGTTGTGGGCCGACTGCAGATCATCGCGGCTGCAGCGGTTACCGACCTGACTGCCATTGGCGGGCACTATTTTTCACTTGTTGCAGTTGCTGCGCGCAATTGCGATGATCCACCCGTGCCGAGCCGAAATGTGCAGGCACAAGGGAGGATTTCATGTTGAAGAAACTATCGTTGCTAGCAGCGGGCACGCTGCTGGCGCTTGCAATGCCGCTTTCCGGCGCATCTGCGGCCGGTAAGACCTTCTACTGGGTATCGCACGGGTCGCCTGCCGACCCTGTGTGGACGTACTTCCTCGATGGCGCCAAGAAGTGGGCCACCGACACGGGCAACACCGTCAACACGTCGTTCCACAACGGTGATGTTGCCTCGCAGCAGGAAGCCATCCGCGCCGCCCTGGCAGCCCACGCCGATGGCATCGTCACTAGCAGCCCCGACCCCGGGAGCCTGGTCGAACTCGCCAAGGAAGCCAATGCGGCCCATGTGCCAATCATCAATATGAACACACCCGATCCGACGGCAAGCTTCGACGCCTATGTCGGCGGCGATAACGTCAAGTTCGGCGCGGCATGGGCGCAGTACCTCGTCGACCACAAGCTGGTGAAATCGGGCGACTTCGTCTGGATGCCCGTTGAAGTTCCCGGCGCTACCTATGGGGTGCAGGAAGAACAAGGTATCTCCA
>JAQGKB010000023.1 GCA_028290345.1 Hyphomicrobiales bacterium
TTCGCACCCTGCGTGTGGTTGGCAATGGTCACCGGCCCGTAGCGCCAGTAATTTGGGATTTGAGCCGCGAAGTTTTCGGCGGTGCAGTTGAGGCCAGGCACGAGCAGGAAGGGAGTCTGGGTCATGACGCGGTGTTCGACTTGCAGAGGCTGGAAATCGCTACACTTGCACCGATCCGCCGAGCGCGCTATATAGACCACATCATCTCAGACAGTTTGTCAGAGTGGGAGCCGACCGGCCCCGCTCTTTTTTATTTCCTGAAGGGCTGATGAGTTTCGATCTGACTGAAAAACGCTACATCAAGGAAACCGGGCTCGAAGCGCGGATTTCCGCCATAGTCGAGCCGGTAGCCAACGATCTCGGCTATTCGCTGGTGCGCATCAAGGTGACGCAGGAGAACGGCTGCACGCTGCAGATCATGGCCGAGGATGCCAACGGGCACTTCGCCATCACCGATTGCGAGCGGCTGAGCAAGGATTTATCGCCGGTGCTCGACGTGGAAGATCCGATCGACCGCGAGTATCACCTGGAAGTATCCTCGCCGGGCATCGACCGACCACTCGTGCGGGCCCGCGATTTTATCCGCTATATCGGCCATGAGGCGCGGGTTGAACTGATCGACCTGATGGATGGGCGCAAGCGTTTTCGCGGCCCGATCGTTGCCGCTGACGAAGACACTTTCACCATCCGGCTGCCCGAGGCACCGAAGGACACCGATCCGAATTTCCGCTTGCCGCTGGCCAACCTCGCCGAGGCCAAGCTCATCATGACCGACGCGCTGATGGACATGGCGCGCACGGCTCAGGAAAGCGAAAATCCGCTCGATAATCCCGAGCTGGAAACCGAAGCAGATGACGACGACTTCGATAACGACCTCGAAGCGCTCAATGACGAGGACGAGATCGACGATCTCGAGGACCTCGACGGCATTGAGGACGATGACGGCGACAAAATCGTCAAGAATTAAGTTTTAGTGCTCTAGAGGAGACAGACGAACATGGCCGTTAGCGCGAACCGACTTGAGCTGCTGCAGATCGCAGACGCTGTTGCCCGCGAGAAATCGATCGATCGCACGGTAGTGATCGAATCGATGCAGGACGCCATTGAGAAGGCCGCCCGCACGCGCTATGGCGCCGAAACCGAAGTGCGCGCCGAGATCAATCCGCGCTCCGGCGAGTTGCGGCTGTGGCGCCTGCTCGAGGTTGTCGAAACCGTCGAAGAGCCCGGCCGGCAGATCGAACTCAAGCACGCCCAATCGAAGAATGGCGCGGCCAAGATCGGCGATTTCGTCACCGAGCCGCTGCCGCCGATCGATTTTTCCCGCATCGCCGCCCAATCGGCCAAGCAAGTGATCGTGCAGAAGGTGCGCGACGCCGAACGGGATCGCATGTTCGAGGAATATTCCGGCCGCATCGGCGAAATCGTCAACGGCACCGTGAAGCGCGTCGAATACGGCAACGTCATCGTTGACCTCGGGCGTGGCGAAGCCATCATCCGCCGCGACGAACTGATCCCGCGCGAAATGTACCGCTATGGCGACCGCGTCCGCGCTTATGTCTACGACGTGCGCCGCGAGCAGCGCGGCCCGCAGATTTTCCTTTCCCGCACGCATCCGCAGTTCATGGCGAAGCTCTTCATGCAGGAAGTGCCGGAGATCTATGACGGCATCATCACCATCCGCTCGATCGCCCGCGATCCGGGCAGCCGTGCCAAGATCGCGGTGACCTCTTCGGACAGTTCCATCGATCCGGTCGGCGCCTGCGTCGGCATGCGCGGTTCGCGCGTGCAGGCAGTGGTTGCCGAACTGCAGGGCGAAAAGATCGACATCATTCCGTGGACCGACAACATCGCCGACCTCGTGGTTTCGGCGCTGCAGCCGGCCGATGTCGCGAAGGTCGTGCTCGACGAGCAGGCCGAGCGCATCGAAGTGGTGGTGCCGGACGAGCAGTTGTCGCTCGCCATCGGCCGCCGCGGCCAGAACGTGCGCCTCGCCAGCCAACTCATCGGGTGGGATATCGATATCCTGACCGAGCAGGAAGAGAGCGAGCGCCGGCAGAAAGAGTTCACCGAAAGGTCGGCTCTTTTCATGCAGGCCCTTGATGTTGACGAGATGGTTGCCCAACTATTGGCTTCGGAAGGTTTTTCCTCGGTCGAGGAACTGGCCTACATCGAAGTCTCCGAAATCGCCTCCATCCAGGGGTTCGACGAGGAGACCGCCTCCGAAATCCAGCAACGCGCCGTCGACTACCTGGCGGCCATCGACCGCGCCCACGACGAAGAGCGCAAGGCGCTTGGCGTCGAGGACGAACTCTACGAAATTCCGGGCCTCACCGCCGCAATGCTGGTGGCGCTCGGCAAGGACGGCATCAAGACCATCGATGATTTCGCCGGCAATGCCGCCGACGATCTGGTCGGCTGGTCGGAACGCAAGGACGGCGAAACCAAGCGTTTCGACGGCACCTTCAAGAATTTCCCGGTGAGCCGCGAGGAAGCCGAGGACATGATCATGCAGGCCCGCCTCAAGGCCGGCTGGATCACCGAGGCCGAATTGGGCACCCCCGCCGCCGAAGCAGGTTCGGAGGCGGAGCCGGCTTGAGACCGGTCCGGGGGGTCGCCCGATGCCCCGCAAGGAAGAATTGGTCCGCGAATGCGCGCTGACGCGTGAGCAAAAGCCGGTTGCGGACCTATTACGTTTTGTCGTCAGCCCCGACGGCCAATTGGTGCCCGATATCGACGCCAAGGCCGAGGGGCGCGGAGTCTGGATCACGCTTTCGCAAGAATCTGTGGCCCAGGCCGTCAAGAAGAAGGCTTTCGCTAAAAGCCTCAAGAGCGCAATCAGCGTGCCGGACGATCTTGCCGAACTGGCCCGGACAAGGCTAGAACAGCGGCTCTTCGGGGCGCTGGGCATGGCGCGCAAGGCCAGCCAGATCGTGACGGGCGCAACAAAGGTTCGCGCCGCCATCGAAAAAGGCGAGGTTCTTGCGCTGCTTACTGCAAACGATGCTGCCGCCGATGGGCGCGGCAAGATGCTTTCGGCCCTCAAGGGCTATGGATATGCCGCCGAGGAGGCGGGACTAAAGAGGCCAGAGGTGCCGCATTTCGAATTGCTCAGTTCGGAGCAATTGGGTTTGGCACTTGGCCTTGAAAATGTGATACATGCTGCCCTCGTCAAAGGGGCAGCAGCACAATCGGCGCTGGCGCGGGCTGAAAGGCTTGCCCGGTACATCGCTGTTCAGCAGCAATAGTTGAAGAAGAGACGCACGCTACATGGCTGATAACGACGACAAGCTCGACGACAATGCAGGCGCTGGCAAGAAGACGCTGACGCTCAAGGGTGGCCCCGCCTTCGGAGCCCGCCCCGGCATGTCGCGCACTTCGCGCACTGTCGTCGTTGAAAAACGCACGCGGCGGATCGGATCGCCGGGCGCTCCTGGCGCTCCCAACGCGCCAACCAATCCCACGCCCCGGCCGCCTTCGCTGCAAACACCATCGCCGCAGGCGCCGCGTCCGCAATTCCGCCAGCAGAATACCGGCCGTCCCTCGAGCGGGCTGACCTCGAACGAGGCCAGTGCCCGTGAACGCGCCCTGCGCGAAGCCGGAGCCCGCCAGGCAGAAGAGCAGGCTCGCGCCGCTGCCGACGAACGCCGCCGCGCCGAGGAAGATACCCGCCGCCGCGCCATTCGCGAGGCCGAGGAGCGCGCCCGTCTCGAAGCCGAGGCTGCCGCGAACCCGCCGCCAGCTGCTGCGCCCGTTGCTACGCCTGCGGTCGCCGAGGCCGATCTTTCATCGGTACCGCCGGCCGTCCGGCCGCGCCCGGCCGATACGCGCCGTCCCGCTGCTGCCGCACCGCGTCCGCAGGCCGGTCCGGCCGTTGTCGATATTCCGCCGGCGCCGCCGAGCGAGGCCGATGGGCGTCGTGCCCGTTCCGCCCCGCCGGCAACCTCCGCGCGGCCGATCGTTGGCGCCGCCGAACTTGAAAATGCTCGCCGTGCTTCGCGCGCTGCGCCGGAACGTCCGGCCAAGCGTGCCGGCGAGGAAGTCAATCTGCGTGGTCGCCTGACGGTGACCAATGCCGGGGTCGATAGCGACCGCGACAAGGGCCCGTCGCTGGCCGCCATGCGCCGCCGTCGAGACAAGCAGCGTGGCAAGGTGGTTGCCGCGCCGGCAAAGCTCGCACGCGAAGTGATCATTCCGGAAGCCATTACGGTGCAGGAACTGGCCAACCGCATGTCCGAACGGGCTGTGGTGGTGATCAAGATGCTCATGGCGCAAGACATGATGGTCAAGATCAACGACATCATCGATGCCGATACCGCCGAACTGATCGCGACCGAACTGGGCCACACCGTCAAGCGCGTTTCTGACGCCGACGTTGAGGAAGGCCTCTATGACGACGTCGCCGACGATCGCGCCGAGGATATGACCTCGCGTGCTCCGGTCGTGACCATCATGGGCCACGTCGATCACGGCAAGACGTCATTGCTCGATGCCATTCGCGAAGCCAATGTGGTGGCGGGCGAAGCCGGCGGCATCACCCAGCATATCGGCGCTTACCAGGTCGAGAAGAACGGTCACAAGATCACCTTCCTCGACACCCCGGGCCACGAGGCGTTCACCGCCATGCGTGCCCGCGGCGCCCAGGCGACCGATATTGCGATCCTTGTGGTTGCGGCCGATGACGGCGTCATGCCGCAGACCATCGAATCCATCAAGCACGCCAAGGCGGCCGGGGTACCGATCATCGTGGCCATCAACAAGATGGACAAGCACGATGCCGATCCCACCCGGGTCCGCACCGAGCTGCTGCAGCACGAAGTGTTCGTCGAATCGATGGGCGGCGACGTGCTGGACGTTGAGGTTTCCGCCACCAAGCGCATGAACCTCGACAAGCTGCTCGAGACCATCCTGCTGCTGGCCGAAGTGCTCGAACTGCAGGTCAACCGGGGCGGCCGTGCCGAAGGCCTGGTCATCGAAGCCAAGCTTGATCGCGGCCGCGGTGCGGTGGCGACGGCGCTGGTACAGCGTGGCACGCTGGCCGTTGGCGATATCGTGGTGGCCGGTTCCGAATGGGCCCGTGTCCGCGCGCTGATCAACGACCAGGGCGAGCAGATCAAGACCGCCGGTCCTTCGACTCCGGTCGAAGTCCTGGGCTTTACCGGCGTGCCGGATGCCGGCGACCGCTTCTCAGTGGTCGAGTCCGAAGCCCGTGCCCGTGAAATCACCACCTACCGCCAGCGCCTCGTGCGCGAAAAGGTGGCCGGTGGCGGCGCGACTTCGCTCGAGCAGATGATGAACCAGCTCAAGGCGTCTGGCATTGCCAAATTCCCGCTGATCATCAAGGGCGACGTGCAGGGTTCGGTCGAAGCCATCAATTCTTCGCTGAACAAGCTTTCGACCGATGAAGTCTCGGCGCAGATCCTGATGTCGGGTGTTGGCGGGATTTCCGAATCCGACGTGACGCTGGCGACGGCGTCCGGCGCCATCATCATCGGCTTCAACGTCCGCGCCAACAAGCAGGCCGCCGATCTGGCGGTCCGCGAGGGCATCGAAATCCGCTATTACAACATCATCTACGACCTCGTGGATGACGTGAAATCGGCGATGTCGGGCCTATTGTCGCCGGAACGGCGCGAAACCTTCATCGGCAATGCCGAAATCCTCGAAGTGTTCACCATCACCAAGGTGGGCAAGGTTGCGGGTTGCCGGGTTACCGAAGGCATGGTCGAGCGCGGCGCCGGCGTGCGCCTCATCCGCGACAACGTGGTGGTGCACGAGGGCAAGCTGTCGACGCTCAAGCGCTTCAAGGACGAAGTCAAGGAAGTGCAAGTCGGCCAGGAATGCGGCATGGCCTTCGAGAAATACGAAGACATGCGCGTCGGCGACGTGATCGAATGCTTCCGCGTCGAGAGCGTGAAGCGCTCGCTGTAAGGGCAGACATGCACGCCACTTGCCATCAGGCCCGGGTCAAAAGCCCGGGCCTTTGCTTTTGCGGAGCCCACCGATGAGCGGCTCGGGCCGAATCGGGGCTGACCCGGACAAGCCGCTGCCCTTCGCACGCGGCGAGAGGCGGCGCACCCTGCGCCATTTGAAACGGCTGTTCGTACAGGTATGGAGCACCAGCCCCTGGTTGGCGGGCATGAGCCTCGGGCTGCGGCTGATCATCGCCGTGCAGCCGCCGCTGGTCCTGCTGCTGACAAAACTGATCATCGACGAAGTCATCGCCCAGACCCATCTTGGCCCGCCCGGACCGGGGCTTGCCGCTTGGTTGGCGAGCGGGCGCCTTGCGCATCTGGGGCTGCTGCTGGCCGGCGAGTTCGTGCTGGTGGTCGCCCGCGACGGCATCAACCGTGCTATTTCCGTCGTCGACCAGGTTCTGGGCGAAAGCCATTCCAACCGGGTCAGCCTCGAGCTGATGCAGCACGCGGCGCAACTCGATCTCAGCCATTTCGAGCAATCCGAATACCAGGATAGACTAGAGCGGGCTCGCCGGCAGGCGGCGAGCCGTTCGACGGTTTTGGCGCAGATCTTTTCGCAGGGCCAGGCGGTGCTGACCGCCATTGCGCTGGCGGCCGGCCTCATCGTCTACGCGCCGATATTGATCGTGCTGCTGGCCCTGTCGCTCATCCCCGCGATCTGGGGCGAATTCCGCTTCAACCGGCTGAGCTATTGGCTCAGCCACCGCCGCTCGCCCGAGCGGCGCGAGCTGGATTACCTGCGGCAGATCGGTGCGAGCGCCGACACGGCCAAGGAAATCAAGCTTTTCAGCCTCGGCGGCTTCCTCACCGACCGCTTCCGGCTGCTCTCGGACCAGATCCTGGCCGAGAACCGCTCGATGGCGGTGCGCCGCGCCCTGTGGGCGGGCGGGCTCGCCAGCCTCTCGACCCTCAGCTACTACGCCGCATACGCCTATATCGTTTGGCGCACGCTCGAGGGCGCTTTCAGCATCGGCGACCTGGTGTTTCTGGCCGGCTCGTTCTCCGGGCTCAACGGCTACCTGCAGCAGATCCTGCTCGGGTTCACCCAGATCGCCGGGCAGAGCCTTTATCTCGATGACCTGTTCAGCTTCTTCGAGATCGCCCCGACCATCCTCGATCCGGCCGCTCCAAAGCCGTTCCCGGCCCCGCTGAAGCAGGGCATCGTCTTCGAAAACGTCGGCTTCCGCTATCCGGGTACCGAGCGCTGGGCGCTGCGCGGGCTGAGCTTTACCATTCCGGCCGGGCAGACGCTGGCCCTGGTGGGCGAGAACGGCGCCGGCAAGACCACCATCGTCAAGCTTTTGACCCGGCTCTACGATCCCGAAGAGGGGCGCATCCTGGTCGACGGCATCGATCTCAAGGAGTTCGCCGCCATCGACCTGCGGCGGCATGTCGGCGTCATCTTCCAGGATTTCTTGCGCTACAGCTTTACCGCTTCCGACAATATCGGGGTTGGCAGCATCGATGCGGCGGGCGACCGGCTGCGCGTGCAGGCGGCCGCCGAGCGCAGCCTTGCCGATCCGGTGATCCGCCGCCTCCCCGAAGGCTACGAGCAGCCGCTCGGCCGGCTGTTCGCCGGCGGGCAGGATCTCTCAGGCGGCGAGTGGCAGAAGGTGGCGCTGGCCCGCGCCTATATGCGCGACGCCGAAATCGTCGTGCTCGATGAGCCAACGGCGGCCCTCGATGCGCGGGCCGAGGCGGAAGTGTTCGCCCGCTTCAAAACCCTCGCCGCCGCCACCACCGCCATGCTGATCTCGCACCGCTTCTCGACCGTGCGCATGGCCGACCGCATCGTCGTCATCGAAGACGGCAAGCTGCTGGAGACCGGCACGCACGAGGAGCTGATGGCGCTGGGTGGCCGCTACGCCGAGTTGTTCGAACTGCAGGCGGCGGGGTATCGGTGAGGTCAGAACCCCACGAGGGGGCGGGTAGAAGCGACCGCAAGTGGCTCGATTAGATCCCCATCCCATCATTCGTCATCCTCGGGCTCGACCCGAGGACCCAGGCTGGTGGCAATCCCCACCGCATGCAGTCTGGGCCCTCGCGTCGAGCGCGAGGGTGACGAGCGGTGGGGGAGGAGCCCTCAGTGGGCGGTGCGCAGGCCAGAAATGAGCCCTCATGGTGAGGTGGGAGCATAGCGACCCTCGAACCACGAGGGCGGGCGCAGGTCCCCCGCCCAGCACCCAACCATTGACCTTCGCCCGGCAAACCCCTAATTCCCCGCAATGAGCAAAGACCGTAACAAACCTTCAGGCCCGTCCCAGCGCATGCTGCGCGTCGGCGAACTCGTGCGCCACGCCCTGGCGGCGCTGTTCGCGCGCGGCGAAATCGAGGACCCGGTGCTGGCCGGGGCGATCATCACCGTGCCCGAAGTGCGGATGACGAACGATTTAAAGATCGCCAACGCGTACATCATGCCGCTCGGCGGCGAGCGCGCGGCGGAAATCGCCGAGGCGCTGAACCGGCACAAGAAGTTCATCCGCGGCCGCATCGCCCCCGATATCGATCTGAAATTCGCTCCCGAATTCAAGTTCTTCGTCGATGATACGTTCGAGGAGTTCGGCCGCATCGATGCCCTGCTGCGCTCCGATCGGGTGCAGCGAGACCTGCACACCGACGACGAAGAGGACGACGAAAAGAACAGCGACTAGCTGAGACCACGATCGGCAAGATGACCCAACTTAAACGCCAAAAGCGCGCCGTTTCCGGCTGGCTGGTGCTCGACAAGCCATACGACATGACCTCGACCCAGGCCGTGGGCAAAGTGCGCTGGCTGTTCGGCGCCGAAAAGGCCGGCCATGCCGGTACGCTCGATCCGCTGGCCACGGGCATCCTGCCGATCGCTTTGGGCGAAGCCACCAAGACTGTGCCGGCGGTGCAGGACGGCAACAAGCTCTATCGTTTTACGGTGCAATGGGGCGCGGCGACCACGACGGATGACGCCGAGGGCGAGATCATCGCCACCTCCGAGCATCGCCCCGAACCGGCGGCCATCGAAAGCCTGCTGCCGCAATTCACCGGGGAAATCGAGCAGATCCCGCCGATCTTTTCCGCCATCAAGGTCGATGGCGAGCGCGCCTATGATCTTGCCCGCGCCGGCGAGTCGGTGGTTCTGGCCTCGCGGACCGTGTTCGTCGAATCGCTGGTGCTGCTGCGCCATGGCGGGGACACGTCGGAATTCGAGATGGTGTGCGAAAAGGGCACCTATGTGCGCTCCCTGGCGCGCGACCTGGCGTTGGCGCTCGGCACGCAGGGGCACGTGGTGGCACTGCGCCGCGCTGCCGTCGGCGCCTTCATCGAATCGAGAGCAGTGACCATCGCCGCGCTGGAGGCCGCGAGCCTCGTGGAACGCGACCAGCTGCTGCTGCCGTTGGCGGCCGGGCTTTCCGGAATGCCGGAATTGCGCGTCGATGATTCGCAATTGACCGCGTTGCGGCACGGCAACCCGATCCTGCTGACCGTCGCCAGGGCACCCATCGCGCTGGAACAGGCCTGGGCGAGTTGCAAAGGGGTCGCAGTCGCCATGGGATCGGTCGAGAACGGACAGTTCAAACCGAACCGGGTTTTCCTGCC
>JAQGKB010000037.1 GCA_028290345.1 Hyphomicrobiales bacterium
GTCGCTCCACGACAAGCCCGTTCGCCACGCATCTCTCTTGCAATGCCGCCATCCGGTCGAGCTCGACCTCATCAGTGGCGACGAGCAATTTGCCGCACTGCTCGAACGGGATGCCGTGCTCGCGGCAAAACTGAATGGTAGCTTGCACGCCTTCCTTGCAGAAACGCGCCTTCATGCTGCCCGGCTGGTAGTAAACGCCAGCATGGATCACGCCGCTATTGCGGCCGGTCTGATGCTGGGCCACCTCATTTTCCTTCTCCAGGACAACTACAGAGAGGCCCGGAAACCGTTCGGTCACCTGCAATGCCGTTGCCAGCCCGACGATGCCCCCGCCGATAATTGCAAGATCGTAGTCGCTCATGACGATGGTCCCCCTCAAGCCCTATTTTGCACACCCGAGATTGTGCCCCAAGCGCGTCTTTAGCGGTAATCGGAATGGGCTTGAAGCTCCGTGCCGCCCCATCCGGCAAGCTATTCGCCGATTCAGTCACGTCTTCGCTTGAACGTCCGCCCTCCGGCCTTTGCGCTTGACCGCTCAAAATAACTGGTCTTGACTGGCACTTAGGTGACGGGACGATGACGATGGCATCGTCCACAACCGTCGTCCGAGGGTCAGCGCGCCTCGGCGCGTGGCGCATATCGGAACATTGCGAACCACAGGATTGTCCAAATGATCAAGAGATTTCTGCCGATAATCGCCGGCGTGGCACTTGCCGCCGCGACGATATCCTCCGCCTCGGCCGGCACGCTCGATGACGTCAAGGCAAAGGGATTTCTCCAGTGTGGGGTGAACACCGGCCTGCCCGGTTTCGGCAATCCCGACGCAAACGGAAACTGGACCGGCCTCGATGTCGATTATTGCCGAGCCGTCGCCTCGGCCGTCTTCGGCGATCCCACCAAGGTGAAATTCACTCCGCTGGATGCCAAGGAACGCTTCACTGCGCTACAGTCCGGCGAAGTCGACGTGCTGATCCGTAACACCACCTGGACCTTGTCCCGCGACACCTCGCTCGGCTTCGAGTTTGCGGCGGTGAACTACTATGATGGTCAAGGCTTCATGGTGAAAAAGGCGCTCGGCGTGAAGTCCGTCAAGGAACTCGATGGCGCCTCGATCTGCGTGCAGAGCGGCACCGATACCGAATTCAACATGGCCGACTATTTCAAGCGTAACAACTTGAAGTACAATCCGGTGGTCTTCGAAAAGCTTCCCGACGCCCTTGCCGCCTATGACAGCGGCCGGTGCGATGCGTACACGACCGACGCTTCCGGCCTTTACGCCAACCGCCTGCAGCTGAAAAATCCCGACAACGACATCGTCCTACCCGAGATCATTTCGCAGGAACCGCTTGGACCTGCCGTGCGCCAGAACGATCCGGTGTGGTTCGATATCGTCAAGTGGACCCACTACGCATTGCTCGATGCGGAGGATCTTGGCGTCACCAAGGCCAATGTCGACGAGATGAAAAGCTCCAACAACCCTGCCGTGAAGCGGCTTCTCGGTGTCGAGGGCGATTTCGGCAAGTCGATGGGGCTGCCCGCCACCTGGGCCTACAGCATCATCAAGAATCTGGGCAACTACGGCGAAATCTTTGACCGCAACGTCGGCAAGGACTCGCGGCTCAAGATCGATCGCGGCGTGAACAATCTCTGGGACAAGGGCGGCATCCAGTACGGCATGCCGTTTGTTTGAGCCGAACCTGCAGTCGCTGGGGCAGGGCTGCCCCGGCGATCGTTCTTGGAGTGAATCCTCTCAACGCAGTGAGTTGATGCATGGCAGTGGCCGACACTAGCCAGCCCGGTGGGCGGGCAACCTCGTGGTTCTACAATCCGCAGGTGCGCAGCTTTGCCATCCAGGCCGCAATTCTCATCGGCTTTGTGGCCTTCATCGGCTGGGTCGCCCGCAACACGGTTACCAATCTTGCCGCGCTGCACATTGCTTCCGGCTTCGATTTCCTGAAGGCCCGGGCCGGGTTCAATGTCGAGACGTTTCTCCCCTTCACACCCGACGAATCCTACGGGTTTGCCCTCTGGGCAGGCTTTGTGGACACCATCGTTGTTTCGGCCCTCGGCATCGTCATAGCCACGGTTGTCGGCTTGCTGGTCGGCGTGGCGCGGCTTTCGTCCAACTGGCTGATCCGAACCCTCGCGTCGATCTACGTCGAGACGTTCCGCAATATCCCGCCCTTGCTGGTGATCTTCTTCTGGTATTTCGCCGTCATCGCCACCCTGCCCAATCCGCGCGATGCTATCCAGTTCGGGCTCGGCGTCAGCCTTTCCAATCGCGGCTTCTTCCTGCCAAAGCCGGTATTTGGGCAGGGCTTTGGCTGGACTATCGCAGCATTGCTGGTGGGTTTCGGCGCCGCCTACGTTTTGAAGCGCTGGGCCGCCAGGCGGCAGATGCGGACCGGCCAAGCGTTTCCGACGTTCTGGGCGGGACTTGCTGTCGTCGTGGTGGTGACCCTCGTAGGCTTTTTCGTGAGCGGCGCGCCCTTGACGTTCGACGTTCCGGCCAAGACGCGTTTCAACCTCAGTGGCGGGATGACCGTTTCGCCCGAATTCGTATCGCTGCTCCTGGCGCTGGGCATTTATACTGCTTCGTTTATCGCCGAGATCGTTCGGGCCGGCGTATTGGCGGTGAGCCACGGCCAGACTGAGGCCGCGCAATCGCTTGGGTTGCGCAGCGGGCAGACCCTGCGTCTTGTCGTACTGCCACAGGCCCTGCGGGTGATCATTCCGCCGTTGACCAGCGAATATCTGAACCTGGTGAAAAACTCGTCGCTGGCCGTCGCCATCGGCTTTGCCGACCTCGTGGCGGTCGGTGGCAGCGTGCTCAACCAGACCGGGCAAGCCATCGAGGTCGTTGCCATCTGGATGGTCGTCTATCTCGGCCTCAGTCTCATCACCTCCTTCTTGATGAATATCTTCAACCGCCGCACGGCGCTGGTCGAACGGTAGGGGCGAACAATGTC
Organism: Hyphomicrobiales bacterium; assembly: GCA_028290345.1. Taxonomy (GTDB): domain Bacteria; phylum Pseudomonadota; class Alphaproteobacteria; order Rhizobiales; family Devosiaceae; genus JAQGKB01. The sequence continues at coordinate 2,970 of JAQGKB010000037.1, forward strand.
CGATATGCAGTCCCAGACCGACCTGGCCTTCGTCCGCGACAAGATCACGCCACAAGAGCGGCCGCCTGTTTCCACCGCCGGGCCGATCGCCTGGGTGCGGAAGAATCTCTTCGCCAGCGTCGGCGATACGGTCATGACGTTGCTCGCCCTGGCCATCATCGCAATGCTCGTGCCGCCGCTGTTTCGTTGGGCCTTTCTCGATGCCCAATGGCAAGGGGCCGACCGCGAGGCCTGCCTTACGCACGGCGCCGGCGCTTGCTGGGCCTTCGTCAAGGCCAATTTCGGCCAGTTCATTTATGGCCGCTATCCCGAAGGCGAGCGCTGGCGCATCGACATCTTCTTCATTCTGCTCGTTGCGGGCCTGGTACCGATGGCGATCCCTTCCGCACCGTTCAAGCGGCTGAACCTGCTCTATATCGTCGTCATCTTTCCAATCGTCAGCACGCTGCTGCTGATCGGCGGTGTCCTCGGCCTGACCGAGGTGGATACGCCGCTGTGGGGCGGCCTGATGCTGACGATCGTCGTTTCGATCGTGGGCATGGTGGTGTCGCTGCCCTTCGGCATCCTGCTGGCGCTCGGTCGCCGCTCGCAAATGCCCGGCGTGCGCGTGCTCTCTATTGCCTTCATCGAGTTCTGGCGCGGCGTCCCGCTGATCACCGTGCTGTTCATGGCCAGCGTCATGCTGCCGCTGTTCCTGCCGCCCGGCGTCAATTTCGATAAACTGCTGCGTGCTCTTATCGGCGTCGCTCTGTTTGCCTCCGCTTATATGGCGGAAGTGGTCCGGGGCGGACTTCAGGCGGTGCCGAAAGGGCAGTATGAAGGGGCAATGGCCCTCGGCTTGAGCTTTTGGCAAATGATGCGCCTCATCATCCTGCCCCAGGCGCTGAAGATCGTCATTCCGGGTATCGTCAACACGTTCATCGGGCTCTTCAAGGACACCAGCCTCGTGTACATCATCGGGCTGTTCGAGCTGCTTGGCATCGTCCGCCAAAGTTTTGCCGATCCCAATTGGGCGACCTCCCAAACGCCCGCAACCGGGCTCGTGTTCGCCGCCGTCGTGTTCTGGGTGTTCTGCTTCGGAATGTCGCAGTATTCCCTCTATACCGAACGCCGCCTCCGCGCCGGCAGGCGCTAGCCCCGTCAGGCCAGCCGCGGGTTTTTCGTGAGCTCCGTCCGTTCCGTGAGGCTCCCAAGGTACCGGTCGAACTCGCCCTTGATGTAGTGCTGGTATTCAGGCGAGTCCGGAAACGTGTCCGCATAGCAATACATCAGCAGCGTCTCGAGCAAGTGCGCGGTGGTCGTCTTCGTCATGAAATACTTGCCATCGACGGTGACCAACCCCTTGTCCGACCTGGGCGCGTACAGCAGCCATTGCCGGTTTGGCCGCGCGCGGGTGGCGGAGATATCCTCGGGCCGCAAAGCCGGCTGCACATAATCGAGCGGTAGCTTGAAGACCGGCACCGCCGAGCGTCCGGCTTCGGCGCTCAGCTTCTTGGCGGCATTCTGGAACAGCGCCATCTTGGCCCGCGCCGAACGGTTGTTGTGCACCGGATCCTCTTCCACCTCCGTCACCACCGCCTGCCATTCGGCACCGCGCCGGCTGCATTTGCGCAGCAGGGTGCGCAACAGCATGACAGCGCCCTTTTGCGCGGCGTGGACAGATTTCATCTTGCTGCGCGACAGCACCAGATAGCCCAGGAAGATGATGCGCCGGCTTTCGTAATACTGGGCATAGACATATCCGCAGATGGTCTGGCGCTCCCTCAGGGCCAGCACAACGAACGTATAATGATGATCTCCCAAGGAGTTGCTGCCGCTGCTTCCAGCGACCCATGATCGCATTTCATTGAGATCGTCAGCGATTTCAGGCCGGAAGCTTTCAGTCTGCAGTTCCCATACGGCAATCAGATCGGGATCATCCGGATCGGTGATGTGCTTAACGTGGAGGCGGTTCGAATACCACGACCAGAGGCCGAGCAGCAGCGGAATGGCGCCGGCCGCTCCGACCGCAGCCGCTACGGCCGTCATCCACGAGTCAAGTTGTGTGAGCATCTTGTTCCAACATCGCAAGACGAATTGCATTAGGCACAAACATTGGCCATCGCGATTTATCCGCGCTTTGCCGCGGTGCTGGAATATCGCCAAATGGCTTGACGTCCCCGCCATTCCGGCGGATCCAATGCACAGACCCGTTGTTGCGAACTAGCTGCGACGAACTGTCAGGCAACGACCAAGCTCGGCAAGCGCAGCCGTCGCGCCTGCGCCGTTTCGTCTCCAATCACCGGGCCCAGCTGATCAGCCAATGCCCATGTCGTCGTCTTCGATCGCTCGAATGAACTCGCGGCTGGTGAGGATACGGCGTTCCAGGGCGCGTTTGCGCCGGCGGTGATATTCGGTGAACT
>JAQGKB010000048.1 GCA_028290345.1 Hyphomicrobiales bacterium
ATCGGCCACCAGCGACACACCGATGAGCAGCAGGAACGCAAGGGCCAGCATCTTCGTCGTCGGGTGCTTTGCGATGAAGCCGGCGATCGGGCCGGAGGCGACATACATCAGGCCTACGGCAATGACCACGGCGGCGATCATCACCTCGACGTGTTGCGCCATGCCGATCGCGGTGACGATCGAATCGATGGAGAACACCATGTCGATGACGATGATCTGCGCGATGATGGCCGAGAACGAAGCCTTGGCCACTTCGGCGAGGCCCGGCTCGTGCGGTTCCTCGATGGCCGCATGCATCTCGTGCGTCGATTTGTAGACCAGGAAAATGCCGCCCCCGATCAGGATCAAGTCGCGCCAGGAGAGTTCCAGCCCCCAGGCGGCGATGACCGGTTGAGTGAGCCCGATGATCCACGACAGCACCAGCAACAGCAGGATGCGGAAGATCAGCGCCAGCGCCAAACCAACCCCGCGGGCGCGATTCGCCGATTCGACGGGCAGCTTCGACACCAGAACTGAAATGAAGACGATGTTGTCGATACCGAGAACGACCTCCATCACGGTCAATGTTCCGAGACTGATCCAGGTATTCGGATCAGAGAGCAGTTCCAGCATCGTCAACTCCATGAAGAGGGGGCGTGTAGCGCCTACATCTAATGGCATGTTCGGAAAGATTGAAGAGTCTAACTCGGGCTTTTCCCGTAGTTGCATTTTCTACTGCGACGACCCTGGGGCAATTGGGACACTACGGCCCGGGTGGCACGCTGCAGTGCCAAGTGCTATTTTTCCTGCAAGTCTTCGTTTTCGAAAGTAAAACCATGGACGCCTTTTCTCCGCTTCCCGCCACCATCGGCGGTCTCCTGATCGGGCTCGCCGCCGCCGTGCTTTGGCTCGGCAACGGCCGCATCGCGGGTATTTCGGGCATATTCGGCCAGTTGCTGCCCCCTGCCCGGACGGTGGTCTGGCGCGTCATGTTCCTTGTCGCCCTGGTGCTCGGGACCCTGGCTGCTTCCTATCTCATCCCAGGTCTGGGCATCGGTGGGCCGGCCGGGCAGCCGGCGCAACTGGTCAGCGCGCCGGCTTCGAGCCCGATCAGCACGCCGCTCTGGATCGCCATCGCCGGCCTCTTGACCGGGCTCGGCACCAAGATCGGCAATGGCTGCACCTCCGGCCACGGCGTATGCGGCCTCGCTCGGCTGTCGCTGCGCTCGCTCGTGGCCGTAGTGATTTTCTTCGGCGTGGCGATCGTTACGGTCGCCGTCACAGGGGTAGTTTGAAATGCAGCGTCCCGTTTTCAAACCCGCCTATCTCGTCACCGCCACCGTGAGCGGCTTGCTCTTTGGCGCAGGTCTCTATGTCTCGCAGATGGTCAATCCGCTGAAGGTGTTGCGCTTCCTCGATTTCGGCGCCATCCCCAGCGGCGGCTGGGATCCGAGCCTTGCCTTCGTCATCGTGCCGGCCATCGTCGTGATGTTTGCCGCCGTGCGACTCGGCAGACGCCGGGGCGCGCCCGCCTTCGACGTCGAATTCCATGAGCCCGAGTTCAAGAAGATCGATGCCCCGCTGGTCATCGGCGCCGCCCTGTTCGGCGTGGGCTGGGGCATGTCCGGCATCTGCCCGGGCCCGGCCATTTCGCTGATCGCCTTCCTTCCGAACAATCTCTGGATCTTCCTTCTCGCCATGTTCATCGGCTCCTACCTCGGTAAGTTCATCATCCCCAGCGGACACGACAAGCGTCTGGCGGTGGCACGGTGACCGCGCGGCACGTCGAAGCCGTCATCGTCGGCGGCGGGCTGACCGGCCTGGCTGCTGCCGCGGCTTGCGCGCAAGCAGGGCTCGAGACGGTACACCTGGCACCCAAGGGACCGCCCGACCGCCGTACCTCGGCCCTGATGATGCCGAGTGTCCGATACCTGCAGGACGCCGGCCTGATCGGCGAGCCAGCGGCACTCGGGCACAAGCTGAGCCAGATCCGCATCATCGACGCCACCAATCGACTGATCCGTGCCCCCGAAACCCTGTTCGACAGCAACGACGCCGGGCTCGATGCCTTCGGCTGGAATTTCGCCAATGTCGGACTGACGCAGGCCTTCGAACTGGCGGCCGGCAAGTTCGCCAACCTTGAGACTGTCGATGCCGCGCTGGCCGAGCTTGAAGTCGGCCCAGAGGGTGCGCTGCTTACCCTGAAGGATGGAACGACGCTGCTGGCCGATCTTCTGGTCGGCGCCGACGGCAAGAAATCGCTGGTGCGCGAGGCGGCCGATTTCCACGCTAGGGAAAACGGCTTTGCCGAGGCGGCCCTGGTCTGCGACCTGACGCTGCAGCGCCCGTTGGGCGGCGCCTCCGTCGAGTTCCACTATCCGCACGGGCCGTTCACCCTGGTGCCCGCCGGCGGCAACCGGGCCAATCTCGTCTGGATCGACGACCGTGCCGTGCTGGACGCCGCCCAGGCCGGCGGCCCCGAAGCCCTGCTCGCGATCTTTGCCGAGAAATCGATGCGGCTCTTCGGCACGGTCGCGCTGGCGACGCCCACCCACATCTTCTCGCTGAGCAGCATCACCGTCACCGAGGCGGGTCACAATGGCGTGGTGCTCGTCGGCGAAGCAGCGCACGCCTTCCCCCCAATCGGCGCGCAGGGGCTCAATCTGGGACTGCGCGACGTAGCCGACCTGTCGGCAGCGCTCGCCACCTCCGACCTGAAAGCTCCCGGCTGGGGCAAGGCGCTAAGCGTCTACTATGCGAGGCGACGCGCCGCCGATCTGGCGCGCACCGGCACCATGGTCGATGCGCTATTCAAGTCGCTGCTGACCGAACTGCTGCCGGCCCAGGCGCTGCGCGCCGGTGGGCTCTGGGCACTAAAAAGCCTGCCGGCATTGCGCCGGCAGGCTTTTAAACTCGGGATGGGAGCGCGCTAGAGGCTCCCACGCAATCGACTACTTGGCGGGAGCAGCCGGGGCGGCGGCCGGTGCCGGAGTTGTACCATCGGCCGGGGTCGTACCGTCGCCGGTGAGCTTGCGGCGCAATTGTTCGGCATGGTCCTGCAGGCCCTGCTGAAGAGCAGCGCCGCCTGTGGCATCCTTGCGGAATTCATCGAAGGTCATTGCCGCATCGCCATCATAGATGGTGGTGAAGCCGGCAAGGTTGATATCGATCGCCAAATCCTTGTTCTGCTTGTTCTTGGCGGTGAGGGTGAGCTTGGTGCCCTTCTTCAGCGCATTCACGAAAGCTTCGTTGATCACGATCTGCGTGGCGCAAGACTGCGGATCGCAGAGCATGAACGGTACGCGGATCGGCTTGCCGCCATCGATCTGCCAGGTAAGGCCGAAGGGCAGCAGCACGCCGAGCGGCACGGCGGCGACGGCCAGCAGGCGACTTTCCTGGCCCGGATCGTCGCGCAGCAGGAACGAGCCCAGGAACTGGCCATTGGCCACGATGACCTGGCGCATGATACAGGCCTTCTTGCCGCCGGCGATCGGGTCGCACACCTTCAGCCAGTTCTTGGTCGGATCCTGGTTCGGATTGACCGGGACGGTACCACCAGGCGGAACGACTGCCTGGGCAGCGGGAGGCGTTGCTGCAGCGGGGGCGGC
>JAQGKB010000355.1 GCA_028290345.1 Hyphomicrobiales bacterium
TCCTCGAAAGCGGCTTTCACCACGTCGTAGATGGCGGCGTAGGAGATCGTGCCTTCGAGGTCGTCAGTCGCCCCAGCCACGCTGAGGTCGGTGCCGCATTGCAGGTCGATGATGAAGCGCTGGCCGAGCTTGGTCTCTTCGGCGAGCACGCCGTGATAGCCGTAGAAGGCCAGCCCCTTGAGGATGATGCGGTCGCCCTTGGGTTTCTTGCTCATGGTATTTGCCTTTCAGGGCCGTAAAGCGCCGCCTGGGCGACGCGCAGGGCATCGCGGTTGGGGCACACATCGTGGACGCGGAAGATCTGGGCGCCGGAGGTATACGCCAACACGGATGTGGCGATGGTGCCGGCGAGGCGCTGGTCGGCGGGGACGTCGAGCAGCTTGCCGATCATCGATTTTCGCGAGGTGCCGGCGAGGAGAGGAAATCCGAGCTCGTGCAGTTCGGCGAGCCGGCGCAGGATTTCGTAGTTTTCCGCCAGCGATTTGGCGAAGCCGAAACCGGGATCGAGGATGAGCAGGTGCTTGGGAACACCCGCCTTATCGGCGATAAGGATCGAGCGCTCGAAGAAGCGTTTCATCTCTCCGATGATGTCCTTGGCAGGATCGCGGGCCTTGTCCCAGTGCATGGCGATGAGTGGCACCTTGTGCAATGCCGCGACATCCGCCATCTCCGGTTCGCCCTGCAAGCCACTGACATCGTTGATGATTATTGCGCCGGCTTGCGCCGCCTGATCAGCGATAAGGGGTTTTTGCGTGTCGATGGACAGCGGCAAGGGAAAGGCTGCCTCGCACAGTGCATCAAGCATAGGCATGACGCGATCGAGTTCGTCCTGGGGGCCAACGGGCTCGGCGCCGGGGCGGGTGCTTTCGCCGCCGATGTCGATGATATCGGCGCCCTCGGCCAGCATCAGCCGTGCATGGGCGAGGGCGGCGGCGAGGCTGTCATGGGCGCCGCCATCCGAAAAACTGTCCGGGGTGAGGTTGAGGATGCCCATCACTATGGGCGTGCGGCCAAGCTGCAGGCTAGCCCCGTTCGGCAGCGGAACTGCGAATTCGTGGTGCGCGACCATTACCAACCTCCGACGTAAAGTCTGTCGAACGCGGCTCAGCTCGCCTTTACGACCGGGGTGGCGAACAGGTCGTATTCGTCGGAATCCGTCACCGTCACCGTCACCAGATCGCCCGGCTTGATGCCGGTGGCGTTACTGACGATCACCTGGCCATCGATGTCCGGCGCGTCCCATTTGGAGCGGGCGATGGCGCGGTTGTTCTCGGGCTCGACGTCATCGACCAGCACGTCGATGGTGCGGCCGACTTTCTTGGCCAGTTGGCCGGTGGAGACGTTCTGTGCCACTTCCATCAGACGCTCGAAACGGTCGCGCTTGACGTCGTCTGGCACGATGCCTTCGAGTTCGTTGGCCGGAGCGCCGGTGACGGGCTCGTATTCAAAGCAGCCGGCGCGATCGATCTCGGCTTCCTCGATCCAGTCGAGCAGCATCTCGAAATCTTCCTCGGTCTCGCCGGGGAAGCCGACGATGAAGTTGGAGCGGATGGTGAGGTCCGGGCAGATCTCGCGCCAGCGCAGGATGCGGTCCAGAGTCTTTTCCTGGTTGGCGGGGCGGCGCATGGCCTTCAGGACGCTCGGGGAGGCATGCTGGAAGGGAATGTCGAGGTAGGGCAGGATCTTGCCCTCGGCCATCAGCGGAATGACGCTGTCGACGTGCGGGTAGGGATAGACGTAGTGCAGGCGCGTCCAGACGCCGAGATTACCCAGTTCGTCCGCCAGATCGTGGAACTTTGCCTTCACGTCGCGGCCGCGATACTTTGAGGTCGCGTATTTGATATCGACGCCATAGGCGCTGGTATCCTGCGAGATCACCAGTAGTTCCTTGACGCCCGCCTGAACCAAGCGCTCGGCTTCATAGAGCACACTAGCGACGGGCCGCGAGGCGAGGTCGCCGCGGATCTGCGGGATGATGCAGAACGAGCAGCGATTGTTGCAGCCCTCTGAAATCTTGAGATAAGCGTAGTGGCGCGGCGTCAGGCGCAGGCCCTGCTCGGGCACCAGGTCGACGAACTTGTTCGGGACCGGCGGCAGGTGCTCGTTAACGGCGTTGACCACCGCCTCGTACTGGTGCGGGCCGGATACGGCCAGGACGCGCGGATGGGTGGCGCGGATCAGGTCTTCCTCTACGCCGAGGCACCCGGTGACGATGACGCGGCCGTTTTCGTTCAAGGCTTCGCCGATCGCCTGCAGGCTTTCGGCCTTGGCGCTATCGAGGAAGCCGCAGGTGTTGACCAGCACGATATCGGCACCGGCATAGTCGCGGGAGAAGGAGTAGCCCTGGCCGCGCAGCGTGGTCATGATCCGCTCGGAATCGACCAGTGCCTTGGGACAGCCGAGACTGACGAGGCCGATTTTCGGGGCCTGGCCGGCTTTTGCCATTGGGCTATTCGGCTTGGGAGCCAAGATTGAATCGGTCACTGGATGGTTCCTGGGATCGTCGCACTGCAAATCTGTCGCCGGCACACCGGGCAGGCTGTCGCGCAATACGCCTATATGATTGCGCGCTGTCATACCGGAAAGCGCGCAAAATGCAATGATCGTCTGTTACCGATGGAGCGAGGCGGCTATGCCTTCCGTGCAAGGACGACCGCCAGACCTCACGGAGTCGGCGGAGTCCGCTTGGCGGTGCGCTTGATAACCGGGCCCCGCATCGGGGATTCCGGATCGATGTCGGCGAGCGGCGTCGGATTGGGGACATAGGGCGCCGGATCGGTGGCCGGCGAGATGTCGTCGTCATCATCGTCCGCCAGATCGTGGATGGCGTCGCGTACTTCATCGAGCAGGGATGTGGAAAGGCGGCTGCGCGCAACGGTGTCGGCAGTCTCGCTGTGGCGCTGGAAATAGACCAGCAGGCCCTCGCAGAACACCCGCAGCAGCAGCAGGAGCAACGCACCATAGACGGCGATTTCCAGGATGCCCCATAGCCCCTGGCCGAAATTGAAGGCGAAAGAGGCGAAGAGATGATCGACGGCCCACAGGATGATCGCCGCGAGGCCCACCGCATAGACAAGCGGCACGAGGCGCGGCGACAGGATCGCGTCGAGCCGGAACAGCGTCCGGCTGGTCAGGAGCTTTTTCAAATCGTCCCAGATCATGAACTTCTCCTCGGCCGGATCGCGGAATCGCTTAGTCCGCTAAAATGGTTGGCGAAGCGCCTTGAGACAAGCTTTTCGTGCGAGGCGCGAGCCGGCTAGGCGCTCACCGGCCCAAACCTGCGGACGAAGGCGGTCTTTAGCGTGCTGTCGACTTCGGCCATCGATACCAGTTGCCCCAGATCCTCGAAGCTTGTGACCCCCTGGTCGGCAATGCCGCATGGCACGATGCCATCATAGTGGTCGAGATCGGGAGCGATATTGAGCGAAATGCCGTGAAAGCTCACCCATTTGGAGACGCGCACGCCGATGGCGCCGATCTTGTCCTCGCGCTCGGGGCCCTTGTCGGGTCGCCGCACCCAGACGCCGATCCGGCCGTCGCGCAATTCGCCGCGCACATTGAAGGCGGCCAGCGTGTCGATCATCCAGCCCTCGAGGTTCTGCACGAGCGCGCGGATATCGCGGCCGCGCTGGCGCAGGTCGAGCATCACATAGGCCACGCGCTGACCAGGCCCGTGATAGGTATATTGGCCGCCGCGGCCGGCTTGGTAGACCGGGAAGCGGCTGGGAGTCAGCAGGTCGGCGCTCTGTGCCGAGGTCCCGGCGGTATAGAGCGGAGGATGCTCCACCAGCCAAACGGCCTCGTCGGCTTCCCCGGCGGCAATTGCCGCGGCGCGTGCACGCATGGTTTCCAGCGCTACCGGGTAGGGCACCAGTTCGGGCGCGATGATCCATTGCACCGGGCGCCGATCTTGCCGCAGGAGCCTTTCAGTCACTTCCGGCGCTGCATTTGCAAGTGGCGTTAACGCTTCACTAACCATAACTCACGGATGCTCGTGTTAAGGGATTCCGGTTGCCTCGCAGCCGGACGCTCGTTTCTCAGGGTTATGTATGAAGACCTTAGACAATATTGAAGTCGATATCACCGTCGAGCTGGGTGCAGCGCGCATTCCGATCCATCATCTGCTGCGCATGGGTCGCGGCGCGGTGATCGAGCTGGAGTCGACGGAAAATGATCCGCTGCACATCTACGCCAATAGCACGCTGATCGCCCATGGCGAAGTGCTGGTCGAGGATGGGCGGCTCTCCATCCAGGTCACCAAGAAAATTATCCGGCGCCGCTAGCCGGGGATAATCCGCCTCGGTGCATTTAAGCGCTTGAGCAGCCGGGGATCATTTGCTAGAGGATCGCTCGCTTCGCCGGATCGGTGCGGCAACTACCATGGCGTGCGGTCGTGGCGGAATTGGTAGACGCGCAGCGTTGAGGTCGCTGTGCCGCAAGGCGTGGAAGTTCGAGTCTTCTCGACCGCACCAAAACTTCGTTTCAGGCGAAGTCAGAATATGGGGCGCCCAGGTGGCGCGCTTTTCTTTTGCATCCCGCCTTCAGCTTTGTGCAGGGAAGGCGTCGAGCCCATAGGTCCATTCGGTGTGGAACTGCTGATCGGGCATTTGCACCCGAACCTGCGCCTGGTGCCCATTCTTGCCGCAGACATGGGCAGTCTCTACGGCCGCGCGGATCGCGTCAGCCCGACTTGCATAAGAATAACTTAGGTTCTGAAAGCGAACGTGCCAATTCTTGTTTTCAAAAACCACGCAATAATCCATCGTTGACATGAATTTTCTTTCAATGTTCTTTTCGCTGAAATCCAATTGTCTGTTCTTCTAGGAACAACTCCTAATAGGAAAAGGTTCCTCAGCGGACTCGCCCGTGCTCATCGGATGTCGAGAATGTGTGTAGGGATTGAACACTCAGACTGGTCCGCAGGGTCCACATTGGCCGGGCGTCGGGGAGGCCTCGCCGGCGCCTTTGTAATTGTGGGCCAGACGGAGGAGTTCCTTTGAAACTCATGAAATTTGCTGCGCTTGCCGCGTTCACGGCGATCCTCGCCCAACCGGCCTTGGCGCAAAATGCGCCGGCCGCCAAGATCGGCGGCGTGATCAGCGCCGTCAACGGCAACGAAATCGACGTCATGGCCACCGGCGGCGATAAGGTCGTCGCCACCTTCGGCGACAAGACCCGGTTCGTGCAGACGATCAAGACGGCGATCGATGCGATCAAGCCAGGCAGCTACATCGGCACTGCGGCCATGTCGGATGCGACCGGCAGCCTCAAGGCGATGGAAGTAACGGTGTTCCCCGAATCAATGCGCGGGGCCGGCGAGGGCAGTCGTCCCTATGACGAAGGTCCGCAGTCCTCGATGACCAATGGCACCGTCGGCAGCGTGGTCGGCACCAGCAACAGGACCATCACGGTGACTTACAATGGTGGCCAGAAAACCGTCACGCTTCCCGACAACATTCCGATCGTGACGTTCGAGCCGGGCGACAAGAGCCTGCTGGCACCCGGCGCCGAGGTCGTGGTGCGCGGGAGCAAGGGCGGCGACGGCAAGATTGCCGCGACGTTCGTGAGTGTCGGCAAGGACGGATCGACGCCGCCGCTCTGAGACCAAAGGTCCGCCGGCGCGCGACCCGCGCCGGCGTAGCGGCTATTCGAGGAGCGTGGCCGCGAGTTTCTTCGGGGCCTTGTAGAGCCAGCTTTCCCGGAGCCGTAGAGCCAGTTCGTCGTCCGAGATCACCGGCAGCCGGATAAGGACGCCGGGCCAGCCCTTGTAGTGATCGGTCTCATAATAGATGTCCGGCGCGGTGGTCAGCAGCAATTCCTTGTGGTCGAGCGGAACGCGCAGGACCAGCGTCGTTTCGTCCTTGAGCGTGACGAAGGCCTTGTCGCGCACCCGCAACGACGGGTCGCCATAGGACGTTCCAACCGAAACCTCGGGGAGGGCGGCCGTCAACGCCAGCAGCCGCTCCAAAGCCGATGCGTGGGCAGTCATGGACGCTGCCAGACCGCCGCAAACATCGGCAGGCTTTCATAGCTGAATCCGCGTCCGGAGAGGATTGCTGGGTCGTGGTCCTGAAAATCCAGCAATGCGGCGTCCGTCTCGACGCGGATAAGCCCCAGGCCCCAGCCGCCTCGCGGATCGATGACAGGCCCGAACGCCACGACCTTTCCTTCCGCCAGTCGCTGGCGCCATTATTTCCCGTTCTCGCCCATCACGGCCCGCTCGTCCGGGGTCATGGTTTGCGGAAAATCCGGGCGTGGCGGCAGTAGCCGGACGAAATAGTATTTTGCCGTGTCGGCGGTGGGTTGCGGGGCGGGCGTTACGTGACGGGCTAGCCAGCCAAGCACCATCTGCCAGCCGTCACTGTGGCCTTGGCACGATTGCGGCCGGCCTTTGAATCCTTCATGGCGTAGCGTGAGCCGTGTGCCGGCCTCAGTCGGCGACAAGGTGTAGGTCAGCGTCGTCGTCGCGCCTCCGTCCCACTCCGGCTGCCAGGTCTGCACCAGTTTTCGCGGCGCATCGATCTCAAGAAACTCGCCCTGGACATGGAAGGGGCTGCCCTCGGCGGAAATCCCTTCGGCGCGCCATTTGCCACCGACCCGCAGGTCCGAAGTCCAGCTCGTGGTGCGATAGACTGCGTCATCGCCCCACCATTGGATGATTTCGCCCCCATCGGTGAGCGCGGCGAATACGCGTTCGGGCGACA
>JAQGKB010000090.1 GCA_028290345.1 Hyphomicrobiales bacterium
GCTCAAGTCGCGCACCATCCCTGCGGCCGAGGCCGTCGCCCAGTCTCTTACCAGCGCCGAAGTGCTGTTGGGGGCCGGGGCGCAACAACTGTTCTTCAAATATTGCTCGACTTTCGATTCCACCAACGAGGGTAACATCGGCCCGGTGGCCGAGGCGCTGCTTGCGCTTGTGGGCGAGCGCCGGACCTTGGCTTGCCCGGCTTTCCCTGCCAATCGGCGGACGGTCTACCAGGGGCATCTGTTTGTCGGTAACGTGCTGCTCTCCGAGAGTTCGATGCGCGACCATCCGCTGACGCCGATGCGCGACGCCAATCTAGTCCGCGTGCTGCAAGCGCAGACCAGACTCACCGTCAGCCTGATCGCCCACGAAACTGTCCGCGCAGGTATCGATGCAATCGCCTCTGCTTTCGACAAGCTCGATGGCATCGCCATCGTCGACGCTATTGATGATACCGACCTGCGAGCAATCGGCGCAGCGGCGAAATCGCTCAAGCTCGTTACCGGCGGTTCGGGCGTGGCCATGGGCCTGCCCGCCAATTTCCGCGCGGCGGGACTGCTCGGCCCATTGGCCGCGCCGGCCCAGATACGTGCGCCGGTAGGGCGTGCGGTGATCCTTGCGGGATCCTGTTCCGCCGCAACTCGCCGGCAGGTGGCCGCTGCCATGGCAGCAGGCCATCCGGCGCTGCAGGTCGACGCGCTCGCCATCGCCGGCGGGCGGCTGACAAGCGAAGACGTCGTGAATTTTGTGGCCGCCGCACAGGGAACGCGCGCGCCATTGGTTTATTCCAGCGCGGATCCGACCGTCGTTGCCGCCGTGCAGGAAAAGCTCGGGACCGCAAAGGCCGGTGCCGTTGTCGAAGATTTGCTCGGTGCCGTCGCCGCGCGTCTCGCCAGTTCCGGATTCTCCCGGTTCCTGGTGGCCGGCGGCGAAACCTCGGGAGCGGTCGTGGCGGCGCTGGGCGTGAAGGCCCTCGAGATCGGGGCGGAGATCGATCCCGGCGTGCCGTGGACCCTCTCCACCGGAGCGCGTCCATTGGCACTGGCGCTGAAATCGGGCAATTTCGGCACCGACGACTTTTTCGTGAAAGCCTGGGATGCAATCCAATGATGCCGGCCATCGTTTCCGAAGAAACCCGCCTGCGCGACGAAATCTGCGCCGTCGGCAAAACCCTGTTCGATCGCCGCTATACCCACGGTTCGACCGGCAACATCAGCGCAAGACTATCCGATGGCCGCATGTTGATGACGCCGACAAATGCCTCGCTCGGCGAACTCGACCCCGCGCGACTATCGCTGCTCGAAGCCGATGGCAAATTGGTCAGCGGCGACAAGCCGACCAAGGAAGCCTTCCTGCATTCGTGCATGTACTGCCAGCGCGCCGGGGCAGGGGCGGTGGTGCACTTGCATTCAACCCATTCGGTCGCGGTCAGCATCCTCGCCGATGTCGATGCCGCCGATGTGCTGCCGCCGCTCACGGCGTACTATGTCATGCGCGTCGGCAAGTTGCCCTTGGTCCCGTATTTCCCGCCCGGCGATGCAGCTCTGGCTCGCGCGGTGGAAACCCGGGCCGGCGAGCATCAGGCGGTGCTGCTTGCCAATCACGGGCCGGTGGTTTCCGGGGCCACGCTGCGCGAGGCACAATATGCCGTCGAGGAGCTCGAGGAAACCGCACGGCTTTTCCTGATGCTGCGCGGCGAAACCCTGCGCCCGCTGACGCTAGAACAGGCCGAGGCCCTGCGCGCCAAAAGCCGCTAGACCGGCGGACCGATATAGTGCGCCCGCGGCCGGATCAACGTGCCGGTCGCCGCCTGCTCCAAGGTATGGGCGAGCCAGCCGACGCTGCGCGCCAGCGCGAATAGGATCAACGGTGCGTCGGCCGGCAGGTCATAGGCGGCCGCCATCGCTGCCAGCGCAAAGTCGATATTGGGCTTTTCGCCAACCAGGCGCTCCGTCGCCGCGCGCAAGCCGGCATAAGGCTTTGGCAAAGTGAACTGTTCGAGCAGGGCGCCGGCCCGGCAGTCGCCGTCCGGGTAAAGCCGATGCCCGAAGGATGGGATCGGCCGGCCCTCCGCCAGGGTAGCCCGCACCGCCTGCTCCGCACCATTTTCGGCGACAAGTTTGGCCAAGGCCGTGGCGGCAGCGGATGCGCCGCCATGCAGCGGCCCGGTCAGCGTCGCCAGGCCCGCCAGCAATGCGGCCGCCAATGACGCGCCGGTCGAGGCCGCCACGCGGGTGGCAAAGGTCGAGGCGTTGAGTTCATGATCCGCCAGCAGCACCAGCGCGTGCCGGATAGCGTCGGATGCTTCCGGACGGCCCCATGCAGCAGCGGCGCGCTGATGCAGCGGGCCAGGCTTGGGTTGGCCGAGCAGCGCCGTCGCCAGCGTCATCACCAGATCGGCCGCCTCCGCCTGCAGTGCGGAATGTGAGCGGCCGTAGGACGGCAAATCAGTTGCAGCCCGACGACCCAGAGCCAAAAAGGCGCGCTGCATCGGTGGCCTGTCTTCCAGAGCATCCGCCGCCTCGGCCTCCGGCCATGCAAGCGAATGCGCTTCCCAAAGCAGTTCCGCGATCTCTTCCAGCGTTGCCCTTTGCGCAAGCGCCACCGCGTTTTCACCGCGGTAATACAGCCTGCCGGTGACGATCGTCGAAACCGACGACGGCAGGATCGGATCGCCCCAACGGATCGTCTCGGCCGCCACCGCTTCGGACTTGCGCCGGCCGGCGTGCCGCGCCGCCAGGCGTTTCACGTCCTCGCTGCTGTAGAGGCTGCGGCGCGGGTCCTTGGGGTCGGGTTTCGCTTGGATGCGCCCTCGGCTGACATTGGCATAAAGCGTCTGCGGCTTGGTGCCGAGTGCCTGCAACGCGTCCTCAGACGTCAGCCAGCCCATGTGTCCCTACATTGATCAATTGCATCAAGATTGACGTCAATCAATATGCACCCATTCATGCGGCAGGAAAAGGAGAATGCTCATGAAGGACGGACTTGAAGACGTGATCGCAGCACAGACCATGCTGTCCGACGTCGATGGCAACGCCGGCCGGCTGGTCATCCGCGGCCACACGCTGGACGATCTGGTGCAATCCAGCAGCTTCGAGGACGTGGCGCACCTGCTGTTCGCCGACCTGTTCCCGGATCTGCCCGATGCAGCGGCGCTCGCGGCAGCCCTCGGTTCCGCACGCACCAAAATCTTTCGGCATTTGGCGGCGATCGATCCGGCCCTGCTCACCCTCTCGCCTGTCGCCGCGATCCGTGCCCTGATGGCCCGCATCGACGATGGCAACGATCTGGTCACGGCCTTGCAACTGCTCGCCGCTCCCGCCGTGTTCACCGCCGCCATTATCCGGCTCCGCCGCAGCCAGCAGGCGATCGCACCCGATGCCACGCTCAGCCAAGCGGCCGATTTCTTGCGCATGGCTTCGGGCCGTCCGCCAACCGCCGAGCAAACTGCCGCCCTCAATACCTATCTCGTCACCGTTTCCGATCATGGCCTGAATGCCTCGACCTTTGCCGCTCGCGTCGTCGCCTCGACCGGCGCAGGACTGACATCGTCGTCGCTTGCCGCGCTGGGGGCGCTGAGCGGGCCGCTGCACGGTGGCGCACCGGGCCCGGTGCTCGATATGCTCGATGCGATCGGTAATCCGCGCGATGCTGAGCCTTGGCTTGAAGCGGCCCTAGCCCGCGGTGAGCGGTTGATGGGGTTTGGGCATCGCATCTATCGGGTCCGCGATCCGCGAGCGGATGCGCTGAAGGGCGCGCTACGGGCTCTCGCCGCGTCGGGCCAGGTTGTCGAAGGCCGGACGGAACTCGCCGAGGCGGTGGAGGCGGCCGCGCTTTCGTTGCTCAAGCGTAAAAAACCGGACCGCCCGCTCGACACGAATGTCGAATTCTATACGGCATTACTGCTTGAGGCGCTTGGCTTTCCGCGAGAAACTTTCACCTGCGTCTTTGCTGTCGGGCGCAGCGCCGGCTGGATTGCTCATACGCGCGAGCAGGCCCTGCATGGACGCCTGATGCGGCCGCAATCACTTTATATCGGCCCCGCAACTAAGGTGCCGCATAGTTAACAGCGTGAATTTGTGCTTGATGCATTGTTCTGCTGCGAACAGGAATACTCGGGCCAAACGATGTATTCGCCTGCTAATCTGCTGCTTACCTTCGACCTAAGCCTAAGCATCCAGACCTAGGGTGGAGTGAAACTTATCACAGCTCTGCCAATCTTGACGCCGTGACCAGTGGCGCGAGTCACGCTTGTGTCACGGCCTGTATATTAAGCTTTCATTAATCGTAGGGTTTAGAAGGATTTCAGCGTCAGTAAACAAACACAGTAGCCGCCCGACGTAGACTGGCAAGCATAATTACCAGGTCGCGAACAGCAAGAAAAGTTCGTGCGAATCCGTACCTGGACAAGGAGGCAGCGTCTCAACATGACTCAACCAATTAGCTTGGGTGATCGGCAGTCTTTCAACCCCGGCAGTCACTTGGACCTCGAAAAGAACACCGCACCTGAAGGCGCGATAGTATTGCTCGCCGAGACCGGCGTGGTGTTCCAAGGCTTGCTGCACGCAACGCAGCAGTCTTTTCCAAACTTCAATGTTACGCTTTCCGACCAGCTTGTGGACGACGACGATGACCCGCCGGTCGTCCGCATTATCCTCGTTCACGCCGCACTATCCGAGGATTTGGCCGGCGTGGTGCTTGATTGTCACAAGCGCTTTCCTGGTACGCCGATCGCCTTGATGGTCGACGATACCCGCAGCGATATGCCCGAATTGGGCGCATTGCTCGATGCCAAGCTGGTGCAGGGGCTCTTGCCCTTCAGCCTGCAACTCAATGTCTGGCTTGCGGCAATCTGGCTGCTGCTCAACGGTGGCGAGTACTTTCCGATAGCCCTGATGCAGGGGCCAGGCGGCAGATTGCGCCGGGCCGGCGTGCGTATGCAGATCGAATCGCAGGACAGTGCCGCCATAAAGTCCCTCACTGCCCGGGAGCGGCAAGTTCTCGAACTGGTCTCGCAGGGCCTGCAAAACAAGCTGATCGCGGCCAAGATGGAACTGTCCGAGCACACGGTCAAAGTGCACGTGCACAACGTCATCCGCAAACTGAAGGTGCACAATCGCACCCAGGCCGCCGCGGCCCTTCGTACTGGCGGCATCCGGCACCGCTCGCCCCAGTCGGAGGATTTCGATGGCCCGACGATGCTGGACGCGCGCAGTTATTTCACGCCCGACGAGTATTGACCGCGCACATGCCGGCCCGGTGAATCGGGCCAGTTGGCTCGCAAATCACCCGGTTGTAGTGAGGCTACCTGGATGCGCGCCGCCCCAAGCGGCGCGCAATCATCTCCGCCGATTTTCCACTTAGGTAAGTAGATGTCGCGCGGCCGGATGCCCTCCACACGGCCGCCGGCGGTCGATCAATTGGCATCTCGGCACGCTGAGGCGCTGCCCATACACCGAATTGATGCTTTCGAGAAAATAATGCAACTGGATGTTATCACGACAACTTTACGGTTGGCGTGATGAACTGCGATGTCTTTTCTGTTATTGTATTCGCTCTGCCATCCAAGAAATCGGCAGAACTGTACACTTGCGTACGGAGTTTCGATGAGAGAGTGAATAGGGGTAGAGTCGTGCCAATCTCAGTCTCACGTCGAGCGAGATAGAATCGAGAGCTTTGGAAAGACCGCGGGTGGGTACGGTCGAACCCATCCGGTCTACCTGGCGTTTTTTTAGGTGGTCCTTGTCCATGAACCGGACATCTAAGGCGTTAAACCCGATCTCTGTAACGCTCTTCGGTGAGTGTAGCATCTCGGCCGGTAGCCGCATGCTGACCAGCGTACCGTCCGGCTTTTACCGCATCGCGGCCTACATCCTGCTTGCCGGGCGCGATCGGCCGGTGCTCCGCCAGCGTATCGGACATCTGCTCTGGTCCGAGAGCGATCCGGCGCGGGCCGGGGCCGATCTGCGGCAGGTCCTCGCCCGAATTCGGCGCTATCAGGCCGAGCATGGATTTCTGTTCATCACTGCGAATGTGACCACTCTTTCGCTATCCGGCGACCCGAGAGTGTTCTGTGATCTTGCCGAATTCCTCGAGCAGCTCCGCACCACCGATCTCAGCTCCAGCGTCAAGCTCTGCGAACTTTATCGCGGCGAGTTGCTGGAATCACAGGGCTCCGCCGGCTCTGAATTCGAGGAATGGCTTTTCTTTCAGCGCAGCCGCCTGCGCGACGAGTTCATCGATTTCGTTTCCTTGGCAATCCTACCCGATAGCGGCCTGACGCCGCAGGAGCGCAATTTTTGCGCGCGCCGCCTGACGGAAGTCGATCCCTGCAACGAAGGCGCTTATCGGGCGCTGATGTGGGGAGCAGCCGAAAGCGGCCAGCTTTCGAAGGTGCGGCATCTGTTCGACGTGTGCAGCCGGCGGCTGCGCGACGAACTTGGCGTCGATCCCGATGAGCAGACTGTCGAGCTGTTTCTCAACCTTACCCACCAGGGCAACACGCCCGGCCGCACGCAAGCCGACAGCTAACCGGGGGCACCGGCCGGTTGAGGCAGCCCAATCGAAATATGGTTTTCAAATGCTGCATGCCGCTTGGATCGCCGGAACGCCGGCAACATTGAGCGCGATATAGAGGGCGTGATCCGCCCGGAAGGTGGCAATAACCTATAAAACCTGCCAGCAAATTGAGTTAGGTTCCAAGTTAGGTCCCTATCCAACTTGAATCGGGTCAGAAAAAAGCTCTATTGTCATACCATTGGCTTTTGCCTCCGCGGATTCGCTTCGTTGCTGGCGCCAGTGGTTTGAATTAAGAATAGTCTGGATACCTCCTTGAGCAGCGAGAAAGCTGAAAGCGCCAAAGGGCGTGCAACGTCGTTTGCAAAAATTTCGGGCCGAAGGTCTTCCCCCGCGAAGACTTCGCTCGAGCACGCTGCCGATGCGCAGTGGGGCAGGGGCTTGTCGACGTTCGTGCGCATTAGCCGGCTGACCCTGCGTCATCCGTGGCAAGTTGCGATCACCATCGTTTCGACCTTCATCGCTGCGACCTTGCAACTGTTCATTCCTCGCCTTCTCGGCAGGGCCGTCGATCAGGCGCATGGCGTCGTCAGCGGAGGCAGCGGTGGAGCGGCCGCCCAGAATGCGCTCTGGGTCACCGCAATCACCCTTTTGGTGGTTAGCATCCTGCGCGGGCTTTTTACCATGTCGCAGAACTACTATGGCGAATCCGTCGGCCACCGCACCGGCTACGAACTCCGCCTCGCCTTCTATGAGAAAATTCAGCGCCTGAGCTTTTCCTTCCACGACAAGGTCCATACCGGCGATCTGATCACGCTGGGCATGCTCGACCTCGAAGGCGTGCGCATGTTCTTCTCCACCGGCCTCGTGCGCGTCGTGCTGCTTAGCGTGCTGGTTGGCGTCGGGGCTTACCTATTGATCAGCACCGATCTGGTGCTGGGCCTGTTGAGCCTCAGCTTTGTGCCCTTCGTCGCCTGGCGTTCGTCGGTGACCAATATCAGCCTGCGCCTGACCTGGAACACGCTGCAGGAGCGCCTCTCCGTGCTCAGCCGCGTCATGGAGGAAAACCTCGGCGGTATTCGCGTCGTCCGGGCCTTCGCCGCGCAGGAGCACGAGTTGTCGAAGTTCGATCACTCCTCCGCCGAAGCGCTGGAACTGGCGCACAAGCGCGTCAACATCCGCGTCAGCAATACCAGCGCCATGAACTTTTCGTTCCTCGCGGCGATGTGCCTGGTGCTTTGGGTAGGCGGCAATAAGGTGATCGATGGCGAGATCAGCGTCGGCACGCTCGCCTCGTTCCTCACCTTCATGACCATTCTGCAGATGCCGGTGCGCCAGCTTGGCCTGATGGTCAATTCTTTCGCCCGCGCCTCGTCCTGCGGCACGCGCCTGTTCGAACTGCTCGATCTCGAGCTGCCGATCAAGGATGCGCCCGATGCCAAGGATCTGGTGGTCACCGACGGTACACTGCGCTTCGACAATGTGAGTTTCACCTACGAGGGCGCGGGCCATCCGACGCTGTCCGGGGTGAGTTTTGAAGCGCGTCGCGGCGAAACAGTCGGCATCGTCGGCCCGCCCGGCAGCGGCAAGTCCACGCTGGTGCACCTGCTGCCGCGCTTCTACGATGTCGACGGCGGTTCGATCACCATCGACGGCCAGGATATCAGCAAGGCCACGCTGCAATCGCTGCGCCGCGCCGTGGGCCTCGTGCAGCAGGATTCGTTCCTCTTCACCACCTCGATCGAAAACAACATCGCCTACGGCAACCCCTGGGCGCGCGAGCAACGCATCGAGCGCGCGGCGGAATCGGCGCAATTGCACAACTATATCGCCGGGCTCCCGGCTGGTTACGGCACGATCGTCGGCGAACGCGGCGTCTCGCTCTCCGGCGGCCAGCGCCAGCGCCTTTCGATCGCCCGCAGCCTGGTGCTGAAGCCCGCCGTAATGATCTTCGACGATTCCACGGCAGCGATCGACGCCGGCACCGAGCAGCGCATCCGCAGTGCCATGAAGCGTTTCGCCAAGGATCGCGTGAACTTGGTCATCTCACATCGCCTCAGTTCGCTGATGCATGCCGACCAGATCCTCTTCGTCGAGGATGGTCGCATTGTCGAGCGCGGCACCCACGAAGAACTGCTCGCCATGGGCGGCCGCTACCGCGCTCTCTACGATCTGCAGGTGCGGCCCGGCGACGAGCCCCTGCAAACGGCGGAGGCAAGCTGATGTCGGCTGCAACGGATAGCGACGAGATCGAAAACACCAGCGGCCGCCCGCCCAAGGCTGTCGTTGGCTCGCATCGCGAGGAAGAGGAAGTCTTCGGCGCGGCATACGACCCGCGCATTGTTCGCCGGATCTGGAGCTATGTCCGCCCCTACCGCATGCAGGTCGCCATTTCGGTGGTGGCCGTGCTGGTGTTCACGCTGACGCAATTGGCCATCCCGCTGCTCATCCGCTACGCCATCGACAATGGCATGGCGACGAACGGCTCCAACCGCTCGACCCTAACGTGGGTGATCGCCGGCTTCGCCGTCACCATCCTCATCAACTACGCCGCCAGCTATGTGCAGGAAACCACGGTCGGCGCCGTCGCCGAAAACCTGCTGTTCGACCTGCGCCGCGCGATGTTCAGTCATCTGCAGCGCGTTTCGCTCTCCTTCATGGATAAGACCGAAGTCGGCCGGCTGATGTCGCGCCTGCAGGGCGACGTCAATTCCATGCAGGAGTTTCTCGAGACTTCGGTGATGTCGGTCGGCGATATCGTGCTGCTGTTCGGCATCGTCGGCGTCTTGCTGTTCCTCGACTTGCGGCTGGGTCTATTGACCCTCTCGACGATGCCGATCCTCTTTATCGTGCGCCTGTTTTGGCTGCCGCCGGCAAAGGTGGCGTTCATGGGCGCACACGAGACCAATTCCACCGCAAATGGCGCACTAGCCGAAGGCATTAACGGGGTTCGCACCGTGCAGAGCCTTGACCGCCAGCGGGTCAATTTCGACCTTTACGACGACAAGGCCCACACTAATTTGCGGGCCCACCTGCGGGCGGCAAAGTTCGCCCAGGTGATGGTGCCGATCGTCGATACCCTCACCGGCATCGCGATGGCTACGGTCATCGTCGTCGGCGGCTCGATGGTTTTGGGCCAGGCGCTCGATGTCGGCGTCATGGTGGCTTTCCTCTTCTATATCCAGCGCTTTTTCGATCCGATCCGCTCGCTGACCATGCAATATAGCGTCATGCAGCGCGCCATGGCCTCCGGTCAGCGCATCTCGGAAGTGCTGGACGTGCCGGTGGACGTGGTCGATGGCCCCAACGCCATCGCGTTGTCGCGCGACATGGATGGCTCGGTCGAATTCAAGAACGTCACCTTCGGCTACCGCAAGAACCAGCCGGTGCTGAAGAACATCAGTTTCAAGGTCAAGCCGGGCGAAACCGTCGCGCTGGTCGGGCCGACGGGCTCGGGCAAGACCAGCGCGATGGCGCTCGTGCACCGCTTCTATGACGTGTGGGAGGGCCAGGTGCTGGTCGGCGGGCACGACGTGCGCGAGCTGACGCAGGATTCGCTGGGCGATCAGGTCGCCATGGTGCTGCAGGATTCGTTCCTCTTCACCGGCTCGGTGATCGAGAACATCCGATATCACAAGACGCAGGCGACCCGCGAAGACGTGGTTGCCGCCGCCAAGGCGGTCGGGGCGCACGATTTCATCATGCGCCTGCCCGATGGCTATGACAGCAAGCTCGAGCAGCGCGGCGGCAATCTGTCGTCAGGCCAGCGCCAGCTGATCAGCTTTGCCCGCGCGCTGGTGGCCGACGCAAAAATCCTGGTGCTGGACGAGGCTACGGCAAACATCGACAGCTACACGGAAATGCTGATCCAGAAGGCGCTTGTCACGCTGCTGCAGGGTCGCACCGGCCTTGTGATCGCGCACCGCCTGGCCACCATCCGCGGCGCCGACCGCATCATCGTGCTGCAGAACGGCGAGATGGTCGAGAGCGGTAACCACGACCAGTTGATGGCAAAGAAGGGCCTCTACGCCCGGCTCTACAACATGAACTATTCCTCGTTCGACGACATTCCCGACGAACTTGTTGCCGGGGCGGCACCGATCGGCAAGGCGACCTGAACCAACCACCTCGTCATCCTCGGGCTCGACCCGAGGACCCAGTTCGTGGTGAGCACCACTCTCGCGTCGAGCGCGAGGATGACGAACCTTGGGGGTGGGACGGCCGCTCTGTAGCATTGCAATCGCCCAGTCGAACCCCGATCTCCGATGCAGTAAGCGAGCCTTCATAAGGCCGTAGCAGACGGAGACAGCGATGAGCGCCGAGCTTCCCTTTGCCGATTTCGCCGGATCTCCCGCCGCTCGATCGCCTCTGCGCGAGGCAATCACCGCTGCGTGCCGGCGCCCCGAGCCGGAGTGCCTGCCGCCCTTGCTGGAGCTTGCGTCGGTGCCGCCGAAGAGCGCGGTCGCTATTGCCACGCTGGCCAAAAAGATCGTTACGACCATCCGAGCCAGCAACAATGGCCGCGGCATCGATGCGCTGATGATGGAATACTCGCTGTCGAGCGCGGAGGGTATCTCCTTGATGTGCCTTGCAGAAGCGCTGCTGCGCATCCCGGACAACGCGACCCGGGATGCGCTGATCCGCGACAAGGTCGGCCAGGGCAATTGGCAATCCCACTTCGGCGGCAACCGCTCGCTGTTCGTCAACGCCGCCACCTGGGCGCTGATTTTGACTGGCAAGCTGTCCGTGCCGTCCGATGAGGACGGCCTGTCGCAAACTCTGACCCGGCTGGTGGCGCGCGGCGGCGAGCCGCTGATCCGTCAGGGCGTCAATACAGCGATGAAATTGCTGGGAGATCACTTCGTCTCCGGCCAGAATATCGATGAGGCGATTGCCAAGGGCCGGGCCATGGAGGCGAAGGGTTTTCGCTATTCCTACGATATGCTCGGCGAGGCCGCGACGACCGCCGAGGACGCCGAGCGCTACCTCAAGGACTATGAGAACGCCATCCATGCGATCGGTAAATCATCAGCAAATACAGGCATTTACAATGGGCCGGGCATCTCGATAAAGCTCTCGGCCCTGCATCCCCGCTACGAGCGGGCGCAGCGCGAGCGGGTGATGGTCGAACTGCTGCCGCGGCTGCACCATCTCGCTCAACTCGCGAGGCGCTACGACATCGGGTTGAACATCGATGCCGAAGAGGCCGACCGGCTGGAGCTCTCGCTCGACCTGCTCGAAGTCTTGGCCTTCGATGGCAGGCTAAGTCGCTGGAACGGCTTGGGTTTCGTGGTGCAAGCCTATGGCAAGCGCAGCCCGTTCATCATCGATTATCTGATCGATCTGGCGCGCCGCAGCCAGCGCCGGTTGATGGTGCGGCTGGTCAAGGGGGCGTACTGGGACAGCGAGATCAAGGCGGCGCAGGTGGAGGGACTGGAGGACTATCCGGTGTTCACACGCAAGGTGCATACCGATGTTTGTTACGAGGCTTGCGCGAGGAAACTACTCGCCGCGCCCGAGGAAATCTTCCCGCAATTCGCCACGCATAACGCGCAGACCGTGGCCTATGTCATGGAAACTGCTGGTGAATCCTACCAGCCGGGTCAGTATGAGTTCCAGTGCCTGCACGGCATGGGCGAGCCGCTCTATGAGGAAATCGTCGGCCCGGAGAAGTTCGACCGGCCCTGCCGCATCTACGCGCCGGTCGGTTCGCACGATACCCTGCTGGCCTATCTGGTGCGGCGGCTGTTGGAGAACGGGGCCAACTCGTCCTTCGTCAACCAGCTTGCCGATCCGAAGGTAAGCACCGAGCGGCTGATTGCCGATCCAATTGAAACTGCAAGGGAAATCCAACCCGTCGGTGCGCCGCACCCAGGCATCGCCTTGCCGCGAAACATCTTTGGCGAGGAGCGAAAGAACTCTCGCGGCCTGGATCTGAGCGATGAGGCCGTGCTGGCCGAACTCGATGCCGCGCTGAAGGCCAGCCTCGCCACGGAATGGCTGGCGGCGCCGATTTCCGCGAGCGGTAAAATCGATGGTCCGCGCCAGCCCGTCCGCAATCCCGCCGACCATCGCGACAGCGTCGGCGAGGTCATCACATGTACCCCGCATGATGTCGACATGATCGCGACATCATCGGACGAGACGTCATGGTCGGCCATGAATCCAGCCCAACGCGCCGAGATTTTGCAGCGCGCCGCCGACCTGATGGAGGGTCGGATGGAGCACCTCATCGGCCTCATTATCCGCGAAGCTGGAAAATCGACCGGCAACGCAATCTCCGAAATTCGCGAGGCCGTCGACTTCCTCCGCTACTACGCGGCGCAGGTGGGCGACTGGACCCAAACCGCTCCGCTCGGCACAGTCGTTTGCATCAGTCCGTGGAATTTTCCACTGTCGATCTTTGTCGGCCAAGTCGCGGCGGCGCTGGCGGCGGGCAATGCGGTGATCGCCAAGCCGGCGGAGGAAACCCCGCTGATTGCGGCGGCGGGGATAAGTATTTTGCACGAGGCCGGCGTGCCGCTCGCCGCGCTGCAGTTCGCGCCCGGCGACGGTGAGGTGGGCGCAGCGCTGGTGGCGCACGACAAAACCGCCGGTGTGATGTTCACCGGATCGACCGAAGTCGCAAAGCTGATCCAGCAGCAACTGGCGAACCGGCTCGGCCCCGATGGCCGGCCAATTCCGCTGATCGCCGAGACGGGTGGGCAGAATGCGATGATCGTCGATTCCTCGGCGCTGGCCGAGCAGGTCGTCGCCGATGCGTTGACTTCGGCCTTCGACAGTGCGGGGCAGCGCTGTTCGGCGCTGCGGATCTTGTGCCTCCAGAACGATATCGCCGACCGGACCCTGGCGATGCTCAAGGGTGGGCTGGCCGAACTCCGGCTCGGCAATCCCGATCGGCTGGCGACCGATGTCGGCCCGGTGATTACCGCCGAGGCGCGCGAGACCATCCTGGCCCACATCGAGAAAATGCGCGCCGCCGGTTGCCCGGTCACGCAATTGCCGCTGCCGCTGGAAGCGGAGCTCGGCACGTTCGTGCCGCCGACCATCATCGAGGTCAAATCGGTTGCCGTGCTCAACCGCGAGGTCTTCGGCCCCGTGCTGCATGTGGTGCGCTACGCGCGGCAGGACCTCGACAAACTGATCGGCCAGATCAACGCGCTCGGCTACGGGCTGACCTTCGGGCTGCACACCCGCATCGACGAGACGGTGCGCCGGGTCACCGAGACGATCGAGGCGGGCAATATCTACGTGAACCGCAATATCATCGGCGCGGTGGTCGGGGTGCAGCCATTCGGCGGGCACGGCCTTTCGGGCACGGGCCCGAAGGCGGGCGGACCGCTCTACGTCCGCCGCCTGCTGCGTCGCCAGCCGCCAGCGACCCGAGCCAACCTACCCGAGCCCAATGCCGCTGCCGAGGCGCTGCTGGCTTGGCTGGAAACCGAAGGCCGATCCGAGCTGGAGCGGTGCCGGGCCTATTTCGTCGTGGCCCCCGCGCTGGGCGAAGTCGAACTGCGCGGCCCGGTGGGCGAGCGCAACAGCTATAGCCTCCATCCGCGCGGCGCGATCCTCGTCCAGCCCAGAACGGAGATGGGGGCGTTGATCCAATTGAGCGCGGTGCTGGCAACGGGGAATTCGGCCCTGATCGACCGGTCGACGCCACTGCTGCAATTCCTCAAATCCTTGCCATCGGATACGCAGCGCAAAATCCGGTTCGGGCTCGACGCCGTGTTTGCGCCCGAGGTGAAGGGCGCGCTGGCCGAAGGACCGTCCGGCGAAATTCTGGCCCTCGCGAAGTCGCTCGCCGAGCGCGACGGTCCGTTGGTGACACTGCAGGGCGCCTTGAGCGTGGGGCTGCTCGATGGTTCGGAGGACTACAATCTGGAGATGCTGGTCAAGGAGCGCTTGGTTAGCATCAACACGGCGGCGGCGGGCGGCAATGCCAGCTTGATGACGCTTGAATAGCGCCTCAACCGAGCTTGCCCTCGCCGCGATCGTTCGGCGACCACAGCACCCGCCGGATCGGCAACCATACCAGCGCGGCGCAAAGGCCGGCCGCCAGCATGGCGACGAGGGCAATCGCTGAGGCGAGCCCATCCTGATCGTGACTGAACAATCGCAGGATCAGCGTCGGGGCCGGGGCGCCGCTGCGCGGGATGAGCATTTGCGTCATCGGCAGTTCGAAGACGCAAGCAAGGTGGGAGACGAATACTTGTGCGAAATCGCGCGGCCGCGCTGGTCGGCTGATCGCGTGCCGTAGCAATCGTGACGGTCGGGCCGGTGGGCGATGCCCAACCGGCCCTGCGGGTCAGCTCTTTTTCCGGACGGCCCGGACGAGGCTTTCGAGCAGCAGCAGCACGCAGCCCAACACCAGGGCGATGCCGCCGGCGAGGGGCGGCAGCGACAGCAGCTTGATCGCGCCGGTGATGACGGCGACGAGAATGATCACGAACAGCGCGAGGCTGCCGTCATCGATGAACAGGCCGAGAAATTCGGAAACGGCGGTACGGATGAAGTTCATGGCTGGTTGGCCTTGCTGAGGGCGGCGTTGGAGCCGCGAAGAACACGAATGGCGATGAAGGCGACGACCGCCAGCAGCGCGAGGATCGCAAGGATGACGAGGTCAGCGCCGGGCCAGTTAGCCCCGAGGCCTTCCCCGGTCCAGAAGATGCCGAACGAGGTCAGCAGCAGGCCGACGACGAATTTCAGCGTATTTTCCGGCACGTGCGACAGCGGTTTGTGGATGGCGAGGCCCAGCACGATGACGACGAGGCAAGCCGCCGCGGCGCCGAGGCTGGCGTAGCCGAGCATGCCGGGTCCGGCGCCTACGGCGATGACGATGAACACCACCTCGACGCCTTCGAGCAGCACCGCCTTGAATGCGGCAAGCCCGGCGAGGAAGTCGGCGCGCTTGTCGGCGGCCTGTTGCTTCAACGAGTTGGTTTCGGCGGCGAAGGCCTTTTCCTCGTC
Source organism: Hyphomicrobiales bacterium (assembly GCA_028290345.1). Taxonomy (GTDB): domain Bacteria; phylum Pseudomonadota; class Alphaproteobacteria; order Rhizobiales; family Devosiaceae; genus JAQGKB01. Next base: position 15,485 of record JAQGKB010000090.1, read on the forward strand.
ATGGAGCGCAATGTAGCCGGAGGAGCGCAGGATGGCCTTGCGCAGCCAGCGGATGCCGAACAGGATCAGCAGCACGCCGACCGTATATTGCAGCACCTGGATGGGGATCAGCCCGAGCAGCGGCCCGAAGATCAGCACCAGCGCCGCGAGCAGCAGCAGTGCAAGGCCCGTGCCGATGAAGGCCGGGCGCCAGCTGCGCGACAGGCCGACGGCCAGGATGATGGTGAAGGCTTCCACGACCTCGACAAAGGAGCCGAGGAACGAGGCGGTCACGGTTGATAGGATGGTTGTCATGCTTGTCATGAGATGGGTCCAGCAGTTCGAATTGATAAATCAGGCACCGGCTTGCAGCACGGTACACCGGTCGGGCGGCAGTGAGAACTCGATAGCCGAACCCGGATTAACGTGGGTAGGCCAATCGAGGCGGACAACGTCGGAGGCGACTTTCAGCATCAGCCGCCAGCAGCGGCCCTGGTAGGCGCTGTCGATGACCTCGCCGCGCAGGCGGTTCTCCGGGTGGCTGTCGCCGGGGCGGCCGTCTTCCGGCCGCACCACCAGCACGGCATCGCCGCTGATGCGGTGCGACCCGTAGCGTAGCCGCATGGCGCCGCCCCCGGTGACGAACCCATCGCCCTCGGCGCGGCCGGAGAGCAGTGAAAAGCCGCCGAGGAACTTTGCGACAAAGGCATTCGCCGGCGCCTCGTAAATCTCCTGCGGCGAGGCGAACTGGGCGATGGTGCCGCGATCCATCACCGCGAGGCGATCCGAAACCGCCATGGCCTCGGCTTGGTCATGGGTCACGTAGATAGCGGTGATGCCCTCGGCACGGATCAGCCGCACCATCTCGGCGCGCAAATCGTCGCGCAACGCCGCATCGAGATTGCTCAGCGGTTCATCGAGCAGCAGCAGCCGTGGCCGGGCCGCAAGGCACCGGGCAATCGCGACGCGCTGCTGCTGGCCGCCGGACAATTGGCTCGGGCGGCGGTCCTTCATCGGGCCGAGGCGGGTGACTTCGAGCGCATGGTCGACGCGGCGGTTGATCTCGTCGGCCTTCATGTGCTGGGCTTCAAGGCCGAAGCGCAGGTTCTGCACGATCGTCATGTGCGGCCACAGCGCATAATCCTGGAACACCATGCCGATATGGCGGTCTTCGGCCGGCACCTTGCGGCGCTTGGACCAGACCAGGTCGCCCATCAGTTCGATCTCACCGTCATCGGGCGCGATCAGCCCGGCGATGCTGCGCAGCAACGTGGTCTTGCCCGAGCCGCTGGCGCCGACGAGCGACACCACCTCGCCGCGATGCACGGTGACATCGAGCGAGGCCAATACGGTCTTGTCCCCTAGCAGCTTCAAAACCTTACGGCATTCGAGGGCCGGGGAGGCGGTGGTTGAATTCGGCATGATCTAGCGATCTCCGTGTGGCGCTGCGGTGAATTTTGCGGGAAGCGAGGTGAGGCCGCCGATCACCGCGACGATGGCCAGCGTCACTAGCGCCAGCGCGCAGGCGAGACTGTCGCGGCCTTGCAGGAAGTCATCGACGATGAGCACCGGCACCGGCGGACCGGCCTGCGGCAGCAGCATTTGCGACATCGGCAGCTCGAAGATCGAGCGGATGGTGGTGACACCGAAGGCGATGACGATCGCCCCGCCGACGAGCGGAATGATGATCTTGCGCAGGTGGCGCGCGGGCGAAGCACCGGCGAGGCGCGAGGCTTCGGTCATCGATGCGCCGAGCCGGCCGAGCGCCGACCAGACGAAGATCAGGCAATACGGCAGCCCCGTCGCGGCATAGCCCAGCACCAGTAGCAGCCGGGAGCCGTAGAGCGGCAGTTCCTTGAAGCCCGGCAGGCGGTCATAGACGAGGATATAGCCGAAGGCGAGCAGGATGCCGGGCAGGGCGATCGTGGTCAGCGTCAGCCCGGAGGTGAGCATGCGCGTCATGCGGCCGGCGAGCGAAACGCGGTAGGCGAAGACCAGCCCGAAGATCACGGCAAGACAGGCGGCGACAACGCCATAGCCCAGGCTCCACAGCAGCGACTGTGCGGGCTCGCCGGAAAGATCGAATACGGCATGGAAGGAGTCGAGCGAGAAATTGCCAGCGTGGAGCCCCGCGCTCAGCGACACCGTGACCGAACGGGCGACCACCGCAAACAGCGGCAGCACCGCGGCAGCGATGCCGAAGAGGGCCGCGCCGAACACCGTCGGGATTTGCCAGGCGCCCAGGCGGAAGCGGGCCAGCGAGCGGCTGCGGCCGGAAACGAAGGTCGTAGTCTTGTTGCCGCCCAGCAGGCCCGCCGCGATGATCGAGCCGACGACGAGCGCCACCAGCAGCAGCGCCTGCGCTCCGGCCGAAGCGAAATCCACCGGAAAGCTCGAGGTCGCGGCGTAGATGTTGTAGGTGATGAGGCCGAAATTCATCGACCGCGCCAGGGTGGTGGCCATGCCGAAATCACCGACGATTTCGGCAAAGGTGGTGAGCAGCGCCAGGGCGATGGCAGGCGCCAGCATCGGCAGCACCACCCGGGTGACGATCCGCCACGGCCGGGCCGAGGCAATCCGGGCCGCGTCGATATACTCGCCGCCCAGCCCTTGCAGTCGCGCCCGCACGATGAAGTAAGGTACGGTGAAGGTGGACAGGGCGAGCACGACGGTGAGCCCGGCGGGGCCGAAGAAGGCGCTGCCCATGGCGGGGCTGATCAGCCCCAGGTCGACGAAATAACCGCCCGGTGACATCAGCAGCAACCAGGCGAGGCCCTTGAAATAGCTGGGCGTCGCGAACACCACCCAAGGCACGGCGGCGAACACGGCCTTGCCCTTGATGTCGGTCACGGTCAGCAGCAGGGCATAGGCGGTGCCGAGCGCAGTAGAGAGGATCGCACCGACGATGCCAAGCATGATGGTATTGACGATGCCGCGCGCCAGCCGCGGCGAACTGCCCAGA
>JAQGKB010000114.1 GCA_028290345.1 Hyphomicrobiales bacterium
CGAAACGAGCCCCAGCGCAAGGAACGCCAGCGTGCCGGTGAGCCCGATCCAGAGATTGGCCCTCGTGAACAGGTTTCGGCGCGGCGCGGGTGTGGGTGCGCTGGCCATCAATCCCCCCTCGATCTGAGACGCGGATCAATCGCGGCGTATAGCAGGTCCAAGATCAGCATCGTCGCGGTCACCGCCACGATCAGGATGATGATTGCGCCGCGCAACAAAATCAGGTCGCGCTCGGAAATGGCGGTGAAGATCAGCTTCCCCAGCCCGGGCAGATAAAACACGTTCTCGACGATGATCGTGCCGGCCAGAAGGTACGCAAACTGCAGGCCCAAGATCGTGATCACCGGCAGTAGCGCGTTGCGCACCCCGTGCCGCCACACCGCCTCGCCCATGGTCATGCCCTTGGCCCGTGCCGTGCGAATGAAATCGGCGTTTTGCACATCGACCAGCGCCGTCCGCATCACCCGCGCCAGGATCGCCGCCTGCGGCAGCGCCAGCGCGAAACTCGGCAGGGTCAGCCCGCGCAGGGCCAGCAGCGGGTTCTCGCGCCACGGTACGAAGCCGCCGGGCGGCAGCCAGTGCAGGCCCACCGCGAACAGCAGCACCAGCAGCATGCCGAACCAGAAGTTGGGCACCGCGATGCCGAATTGCGCCAGCGTCATCAGCCCCGCTTCCGCCGGCGAACCGCGCCGCCGTGCCGCGAGGATCCCGATCGGCAGGCCGATGACGATGGAGAGCAGCATGGCGAGGATGGACAGAGGAATCGTGACCCACAGCCGGTCGCCGATCAGCCCGGCAACCGGCGCCCGCTGCGTGTAGGATAGCCCAAAATCGCCATGGATCATCCCGGCGAGCCAGGTGAAAAACCGCTCCGGTGCCGGCAGGTTCAGCCCGAGCTTTGCCTGCAGCGCCGTCACCGCCTCGGGCGTGGCGTTGATGCCGAGGATAAACCGCGCCGGATCGCCCGGCAGCAGGTCGAGCAGCACGAAGATCACCGCGGCGGCAACCACCAGCGTCACCGCAAAGCCGATGAGGCGCTTGAGCACGAACCAGATCATGCGGCCGCGACCGCGAGACTTGCCCCCGCACCCCGCTCAGGGCAGGGCACGCAGGCGATCAAAACCTCAGTCCACCCAGTGTACACCGGTGAGCACCGCGCCTTCGATCGGCGCATTGAGCCATTGGCCCTCGACCTTGGCGTTCCACACTCCAACCTGCGCCAATTCGAAGAGATACCCATTGACTGCCTGTTCTGCGAGCCGCTTCTGCGCCTCGATTGCGAGCGCCTTGCGGTCTTCATCCTTGGTCGTATTGTTGAGCTTGGCCATGATGGCCTGGAACTGCGGGTCATTATATCCGAAATAGTAGTTCGGATTGGCGTAGATGCCAATGTCGAATGGCTCGACATGACTGATGATCGTCAGGTCGAAGTCTTTGTTTGTATAGACGTCGGTTAGCCACTGCGCCCATTCGACGTTGATCAACTGCGCCTTGATGCCGATGGCTGCCAACTGTGCAGCAACAATCTGCCCGCCACGCCGGGCATACGTCGGCGGCGGCAGCTTGATGGTGGTGCTGAACCCGTTCGGAAATCCCGCTTCCGCCAGCAGCTTTTTGGCCGCTGCGGGGTCGTAGGGATAGGTGTTGGTCAGGTCCACATAATAGGGATTATGCGGCGCAAAATGGCTGCCAATTGGCGTGCCATAGCCCGATTGCGCGCCATCGATGATCGCCTTGCGGTCGATGGCATGCGCCATCGCCTGCCGCACCTTCAGATTGTTGAACGGCGGCTTGGCATTGTTGGTAGCGAGCAGCGTTTCGCCCTCCGTCGTTCCCACTGTCACCTTGAAGCGTGGATCGGCCTTGATCACGTCGAGCGCCTCGGGCGCCGGAAAATTCGGAAAGCCGTCGATGTCGCCCGCCAGCACCGCGCTGATGGCGGTGTTGGGATCGGAAATGAAGACGAAGGTCACCTTGGTCAGCGCGGGGTGCGTGCCCCAGTAGTCCTCGTTCCGCTCCAGAACGATGCGGCTGCCCTTGTCCCACTGCACGAAGGCGAACGGTCCGGTGCCGATCGGCGCCGTGGCGTTGTTGGGCTCGCCTTCCGGTGAAACGATCACTGCGTCGCCGCGCCCGATATCGAACAGGAACTGCCCGTCCGCATGCTTCAGTACGATCTTCACGGTATGCGGATCGACCGCCGTCACGTTTGCGATGGGTTCGTAGAGCGCCTTCTGCGCATTGGTGCTGTCCGGGGCGATGATGCGGTTGAAGGTATAGACCACGTCCTCGGCATCGAAATCGCTGCCATCGTGGAAGCGCACCCCGCCTTCGAGCTTGAAGGTATAGGTCAGGCCGTCGTCCGATATGGTCCAGGAATGGGCGAGCAGCGGCTGCACCGCGCCGTTCTGGTCGATCTTGGTCAACCCCTCGAAGATATTCTGGTAGGTGACCTCCTTGATCGCGGCTGCGGCTGCCGAGGTCGGATCGAGCGACGGCGGCTCAAGCACCAGCCCGACGCGGATCTCCGTCGATGCCGCGAACGCCAGGTTCGGGCTCATCGTGGCCAGCGCCAAACCGAACGCCAGCCCAACTATCTTCTTCAGCATCGTCGCCACTCCTGCGAACCCCTCGGCTTGCATCTATAGCGCATTGCGGTTCCTGTTGGGTACCGTGAGCTTTGTTATACTTTCCTCTGGCAAGACTGGAGCGTAGCAAGATGAGCAGCCAGCGGCGCCGCTGGCTAGCCCAGCTTCTTGACGATCAATTCGGCCGGGATCGCCATCGAGAACAAGGTGCCCGCCGCGCCGGTCGGCGCCACCGACAGCGTGCAAGAGTTGACCGCCAGGAGCGATCGAGTCAGCGCCAGCCCGACGCTGGAGCGGACCGGGGCGAGCGCTTCGCCATCGCGCCCTGTTCCGTCGCGAAACACCACGAACCGGTCGCCCAGTTCCGCGCCCTTTTCGGAACTGTCGCGGATGTTGACGACGATGCTGCCGTCGTCCTCGGTCTGCGCCGAGAGCACCACCGAAGCGCCGCTCGGCGTCTGGTCGATGGCGCTAGCCATCAGGTTCAGCACCGCTTGCCCGAGCGAGGCGCGGTCCGCCATGATCCGCGGCAGCCGCTCCGAAATGGCGCTACGGACCAGCACCCGCGCGGCGCTCGCTTGGCTTCGGACCCGCACGACACAGGATTCGAGCAGCGCCCCCAGGTCGATATCGGCACGCCGCGGCGCATAGCGGCCATCCTTGAGCCGCGCGTAGTCGTCCAATTCGTCGACCAGCGCAGCGATTTCCTGCCCGGCGGTTTTGATGTCGCCGGCATATTCCATGTAGCGCGGGTTCTCGATCGGCCCGAAGGCCGCCGTCCCGATCAGGTCGGAAAAGCCGATGATGGTGTTTAGCGGTCGGCGCACGCCGCGGCTCACCCGCGCCAGCAGCGCCGGATCGGCGTCCGCATCTTCGCTCGGTGGTTGCACCAGCGTCGAAACCTTTCTGCGCCGCACCAAGGCAAAATAGCCCGTAACGATCCCCGCCTGGCCCTCGGCGAACAGCAGGATATCGGTATCGGCATCCCCGCCCTTTACCGCAAGGCTGGGCCGCGCCGTTTCCGCAAAGCGCGCCGGGCGTTCGAGGAAGGCTCTCAGCGCCTTGTTTTCGCTCGCGTCCATGATGATCGAGATCGGCCGGCCGACCAGTTCCTCGTCGGTGCGCCGCAGCACGATCTTGCCGTAGCCCGAAACGCTGGTGATGGTGCCGGAACGATCGGTGGCGACAAAACCCTCCTCGCGCGCCTCGGCCAGTATTTCGGCGAATGCTTTGACCGCGGCCTCGTGCCCAATGCGGGTTTCGGCCGCGCTCGCCGAGAGCATCAGGGCCGGGCGCCCCTGCCAGGCGATCGATTGCAGCCGCGCGCTGACCGGCACCAGGCTCCCGTCGCGCCTGACCACCTGGGTAACCGGCCCGACACTGGCATCGACGGTATCGGCCGCGGGAAAGATCGAGGGCAGGCCGCTGGCCCGCAGACCCTCGACGCTCTCATGCGCCGTGAGGTCGAGCAGCGCACGGTTGGCGAACAGGACCTGCTGGTCGCGGAAGACCAGGATGCCGATCGGCAGCCGGTTGAGCACGAAGGTCTCGCCGGTGAGGTTCACCAGCCGGCCATCGGCCGCTGCCGGCGTGGGCGTCGGCGTTGCTGCTTCTGTGCTGGGAGCGGCGGCTGCGGCTGGCGCACCGACGCGATCGGTCAGGATGCGGCTCAGTTCATCGAAATTGTAGCGCGAAACCCGCTCCACGGCCTCGGCATTCGGTGCCGCCTCGCTCGGCAGGGGCTCGCTGGCGTCTTCCGCTGGCTGCTCTTCGGTCGGCGTAAAACCGCGGCCGATGATCTTGAAAATCACGGGCTTCGATGGCGCCGGGGCCGGCCCCTGCCGGGCGCGGAACTTGTCGTCGGCGATTGTCTGCAGGTCGCCGAAGAAAGCCGCCAGCACCGCGGCATCGTCCTCCGCATCGGTCGTGCCGGCCACCGCCCCAGGCGAGGCATCGGCAGGCGGCTCCTCGGCCGGCTGCGGCTCAGGCGCCGCTTCATTCACTGTCGGAGCCGGCGGCTCCGGCGCATCCTCGGCATCCTGCTGCAGCAGCAGATCGTCCTGCTCGCTCAGCGGAGCATAGAGTGCGACATCTTCAGCCAATTGGTCGAACAGTGACGATAGCGTGCGCCCCGGGCCGATATCGGCCGGGCGGAATGGCTCGACCCAGTCGTCGCTGGTCGCATCGGCTTCAGCGGTTGCGGGCTCCAGCGGTGGCAGGCCGAGCGGCAACAACGGTTCGACCGAATTGTCGGCAGGCTGCGGCGGATCGACCGGTTCGACCGCTCGCTCCGAAGCTTGGACGTGGTCCGCGTGGATGGGCTCGAACAGCAATAGCTGCGCGCCTTCCGGATTGGCGGCAAAGCGGGTGAGCATCATGGAGATGCCGCCCACCTCCATTGCCTGTTCCTCATCGCCCACGACAATCTGCGGGCTTTCGCTATGCGGGCCGAACTGCTGCAGAGACCAAGCCGAACCGCCCGAGATCCGCCCGTCGGCATCGAGCACCAGGTATTCTGAGCCGGCCGGCAACAGGGCTTCGCTCACGCGATCGAAGCCGCCGGTCAGGTCCAGCAGCTTGGTCTCGATCGCATCGACGGGTACGATCAGCAGCGCCGATTCGCCATCGGGCATCAGCAGCGGCGTGCAGGTGCAGGTCTCGGAGATCGGCTTGTCGCCGGCCAGCAGCTGGATGCGCGACAGGCTGGGACGGTCGAACGTGCCCAGCCGGATGAGCCTCGCGATCTGCCCGCGGATCGGCGTCGGTTCCGGCGCCAGCTTCAGCCCGTGCTTCTTGATCTTGCTGCGGAAAAGCGTGGCCGCGGCATTGCGCCAAAGCAGCGTCGTACCATCGTGCGACCACAGCCAAGCCGGACGCGGGTCGGCCCAATGCACCAGTATCCGGCGCCCCGTCGTCGATTTGATCCAGTCAGCGTCCATAAAATGGCCCGGTTACTCTCTAGGCCAGATGTGCCAATTTGGCACATGTAGCACTCGGAACTTAATGCCCCATAAATATAGTGCCGGCCCGGACTGGTCCATACGGCGCGGGCTTGGCGGGTCATCCAATCGTTTGCATGGTTAAGTGCGGCGGCCCTGCCGATCGCCTCGCGCGAAATCGATGGCAGAGGAACCAAATCCGCTCTTGTCATGGCAAACAAGTGCACATATGGTCCGCCCGGTTTCAAGGCACCAACCCGCGACGCGGGGAGCAGCTCTCCACTGCTCGTGTGTTTTGCTAACACCCGCCGCCCGTTCGCCGCTATAATGCGTTACGGGCGCGTTGTGCCGCCTTAGCTCAGTTGGTTAGAGCGCTAGATTGTGGATCTAGAGGTCCCCCGTTCAATCCGGGGAGGCGGTACCATTCGACCGGAGTAACAATCCAGTTCGACGGACGGCGTTTACCAGTTAACCGCAGCTTAACATCACGGTGGCTTTACTGTTGATGTCGCGCAATAGTCATCATTGTGCGATCTTCCGTTGAAGATGGCGCAGACAAGTCTGTGGCGAGCTGCTCATGAGTACAACTACGGTTAAGCTGCGGCCCGACGAAGTCAAACAGCTTTGTTATGTCTTCGAGGCTGGATATAGACAAATCCGCGAGCAGGGTGCGTTTGAAATGCGCGCCGAGATATTGCCGCTGGAGCCTAAGGTCATGGCGGCGCTGCGCGATCCGGTGCTGCACCTCTCCGACGAGGAAGCGGGCACCCTGCTGATCGTCATCGAGCGCGGGCAATACGCCAAGCGCACCTTCATCGAGGATGCCCGCTACCCCGGCCGCATCCCGCTGCTCGCGCTGAAGCAGAAGCTGCGCGAGGCGGCAGGGCTGGTGACGGCGTAGCAGCCTGTCAGGCTCGATGAGCTCGGCTACCTTGATACGCGCAATGCCGCCAGATCCCTGCCGATCTCCTTGAAAGCGTCCGACAGGTCGGTGCCGGTAAGGGCGTTGAAATAGTGCGCCGAGTCGGTGGCGCATTGCGACAACAGGTCCCTTGCGCTCTGCGTGCCGAGCTGGAAGCCGACGGTATAGAGGATGGTCCCTGTTGCCTTTATCGCGGTGCAGAGCGCCGCCGCCTGTACCAGCGAGCTGCCGTTGGGCGCATTGCAGTTGATCGGGCCGCCCGAGTCATTCGAGATCACGTCCTTGCAATAGGCGGTATTGAATTCGCCGTCCGTCATAAGAATCACCGCCTTGAGGGTGTTGGGTGCGGTGTAGTCTGCTGGCTGGCTGGCGTTCGGCCAAAGATAGCCAAACTTCGGCGACACCATATACCAGGCCCAGGCCAAGCCGATGTGCCCGGCGGTGCCGCCGCCGGCAGTCAGGGCGTTGGCGGCAGCATTCAGCACCGTCTTGTCGGTCGTCAGCGGCGTGATGGTTTGGCCCAAGCAGGCACCACCGCCGCTCGTGTAGTCGCGGCCAAGCAGCGTGATGGTCGGCGGCTCATTATTGTAGGCGTTAGTCGTCCGCTCCGACACGCAGTTGTTGATCTGGTAAGGGGTCATGCCGGTTGCGAAATAATAGTATTGGCAGCCCTGCCGTACGCAATACGATGATCCGCCGGATGTGTAAGTGCCGTAGTTGGGCCCGAACGTGTTTATTAGAACATAAGTATTAGGAGTAACACCCGAGACAGAGAATACGTTGTTGTTTACCGACCCCAAGCCGCTAGTGCTTTTAATATAAACATTGTCATTATTTGCAAGACCGTGTGATGTAGCTGTCACAACGAGCTCGCAATTAGTCGCTTGGCAGCGCGTAACGGTCCCTCCCGAGCCGGCGTTGTTGTAGTTGGAGCCGTTCACGGACTGAAGTTCAAAGGTGTTGGTGGTGGCATTTGCAACCGTGTAGACATTGCCATTGACCTGCGTCATTCCGCTGACGTTTTTAATATAGACGCGGTCGCCGGTTAAAAATCCATTGGTAGGGGCTGTAACGACAACTGGATTGGTCTTGGTTGTGCTGGTGATAGGTTTCGAGAGGCTGCTTGCCCATGATACATTGGTAATCGCCTGTCCGCCGACGACGGGACCGCGGACCGCCGCTGCGTAGCTGCTCATGTTCACGCCGACGGAGTAGGGGACGATCGCCATCTTGGAATAGGTGGGCGTCTGCACGTCTTTCACCACTATACCGATCAAACTCAGGGTTGCTGCCCTCAGATCCTCGATCTTCTGTCCACTCATCGACCCCGTCGTATCGAGCGCCAGCGCAACTTCAATGTTGAGCGAGCCGCGGGTCGCCTGCGACGTCATTGCCACCGTCATCTGGTTCACCCCGACCAGGCTGACGAAATTCATCGGGACGACGATCTTGCCCGAAAGCGTCAGCGTGCCATTGACGGTGTCGGTGGTGACGGTATCGATCGAGCCGCACGGCGGGGTCGGCGTGCCGGTGCAGGCGTTCCAGGTGCCGCGCCCGTCCGAGAGCCGCTCCAGCAGCACCGCCTGCGCCTTGCCCTTGATGTCATAGTTGGCAACATAGATCTGCGGCTGCAGCGCCAGCGCTGCTGCGTCGAGCGCGACCTGCGCGCGGGTGCGAGCCTGCTCGACGGAGGTGTAGTCGACCACTGCGCCCGATGTCGCCACCAGCACGATTGCCATCGCGGCGAAGATAATGCCGAAGGCGCCCCGCTCGTCGGAGCGGAAGCGCTTGAGCAGAGCGAACAGAGTGTACATTACGCCGGCAACCCCCAGGGGATAGGCCAATCCCGGATCAAACCTGGCTGGAATTGTGCCGGAAATTCGTAACTAAAGAACGATCACCTTGCTGCCAATTTTCACGCGCTCAAAGAGGTCGGTGACATCGTCATTGGTCATGCGGATGCAGCCGGACGAGACATTTCCGCCGATGGTCCAGGGTTCGTTGGTGCCGTGGATGCGGTAGAGCGTCGCTCCGATATAGAGGGCGCGGGCGCCAAGCGGGTTGTTGATGCCGCCACCCATGTGGCGCGGCAACTCCGGCCGGCGCGCCAGCATTTCGCTCGGCGGCGTCCAGTCGGGCCATTCGCGCTTGTTGGTGATCTGGTGGGTGCCGCCCCATTCGAAGCCGGTCTTGGCGGTGCCGATGCCGTAGCGGATCGCCCGCCCGCCGCCGAGCACGAAATAGAGGAATTTGTGTCCGGTATCGACGACGATGGTGCCGGAATGTTCGTCGGCCGAGTAGCTGACGATCTGGCGCAGGAACATCGGATTGATGCCGCGCCGAGCCCGCAGCATTAGCCCGTGCGTTGGCTTGCCGTCGGTCAGCGTCATTCCCGCCGGCGGCGGATAGTTGAACGCCAATTGCTGCGGCCCGGCGGCAACGGCCGGCGACAGCAGCACCGATAGCGAAAGAACCGCACCCACGCCGCCTGCAGCGGCCCGCACCCAACGCGACATGACTTTGATCCCGCAACTGATTTTGCCCGTCCTCGCGCCGGAGGACCTCGCCCGATTGTCGCGAAAAATAGCCAACACCCGGTGAAGCGGGATGGTTAAGCCTTTGCGGCCGCTCATGGTTTGCATTGCGTTAAGCCGCAAAGCAGGGTAGGCATGCACAAGAACGGAGCAAGAACATGCCGGAGCAGATGGCCATTGACGACAAACCGCGCTGCAACTGGGCAGGCAGCGATCCGACCTATCTGGCCTATCACGACAATGAATGGGGCCGCCCGGTCACCGCCGACAAGCGGCTGTTCGAAAAGCTCTGTCTGGAAGGCTTTCAGTCTGGCCTCTCCTGGCTCACCATCCTGCGCAAGCGCGACCGGTTCCGCGAGGTGTTCCTCGGCTTCGAGATCGACAAGGTCGCGAAAATGACGGAGGCCGATGTCGAGCGGTTGCTGACCGATGCAGGCATCATCCGCCACCGCGGCAAGATCGTTTCCACCATCAACAATGCCAAGCGAGCGCTCGAAATCCAGCAGGAGTTTGGCTCCCTCGCCGCCTACGTCTGGCGCTTCGAACCAAAACCCGAGCACCGACCCGCGCAGATCAATCATGAAGCGCTGGTGGCCATGCCGCACACCGAGGCGTCGCACGCCCTCTCCAAGGATTTGCGCAAGCGCGGCTTTTCCTTCGTCGGCCCGACCACTTGCTATGCCTTCATGCAGGCGATGGGCCTCGTGAACGACCATGTGGAAGGTTGCTTCTGCCGCAGCGAAGTCGAAGCCGAGCGGGCGGCCCTGAAACGGCCGGGTTGAGGCCGACCGGCCCAGCGCGGGTGCGCCTTAACTGCGTTGTCAATTACGAGCCGACCCGCTGCTTGTTTCAAGTAGTGCGATCAGTTAGGAACGGGCCAACTTCCTTACAGTTAAGGCTTTGCTACCATGGCAAAAAGCGAATCCCTCATTGCTCCGCGCCTGCCACGCGGTTTTGAAGACCGTGGCCCAGCGGAAATCGCCGCCATGGATAAAATGATCGCCGACATCAAGGTGGTCTACGAACGCTATGGTTTTGACCCGGTCGAGACGCCGCTGTTCGAATATACCGAGGCGCTCGGAAAATTCCTGCCCGATACCGATCGGCCCAATGCCGGCGTCTTCTCGCTGCAGGACGATGACGAGCAGTGGATGAGCCTGCGCTACGACCTAACGGCGCCGCTCGCCCGGCATTTTGCCGAAAACTACGAGCGCCTGCCGAAGCCCTACCGCTCCTATCGCGCCGGCACCGTCTTTCGCAACGAAAAGCCAGGCCCCGGCCGCTTCCGCCAGTTCATGCAATTCGACGCCGACACCGTCGGGGCCGCGGGTCCTGAGGCGGATGCCGAG
>JAQGKB010000127.1 GCA_028290345.1 Hyphomicrobiales bacterium
CTCGGCATCAAGTTCCAGCCGATTATCAAGTCGGCCGATGACGTGCAGATCTACAAGTACGTCATCCACCAGGTCGCCAATGCCTATGGCAAGACGGCAACCTTCATGCCGAAGCCGTCTATGGCGACAACGGTTCGGGCATGCATTGCCACCAGTCGATCTGGAAGGACGGCAAGCCGCTATTCGCCGGTGACCAGTATGCCGGCCTGTCGATGGATGCGCTCTATTACATCGGCGGCGTGATCAAGCACGCCAAGGCGATCAACGCCTTCACCAACCCGACCACCAACAGCTACAAGCGCCTGGTGCCGGGCTTCGAAGCCCCCGTGCTGCTGGCCTACTCCGCGCGCAACCGTTCGGCTTCCTGCCGTATTCCGTTCGGCCAGTCGCCGAAAGCCAAGCGCGTGGAAGTGCGGTTCCCCGATCCGCTGGCGAACCCGTATCTCGGCTTTGCAGCGCTGCTGATGGCCGGTATCGACGGCATCAAGAACAAGATCCACCCCGGCGAGCCGATGGACAAGGACCTCTACGAGCTGCCGCGCCAGGAACTGCTGCAGATCCCGACCGTCTCGGCCTCGCTCCGCGAAGCCCTGGAAAACCTCGATAAGGATCGTGATTTCCTCAAGGCCGGCGGCGTATTCGACGACGACCAGATCGACAGCTATATCGAGCTCAAGATGACCGAAGTCATCAGGTTCGAGCACACGCCGCATCCGGTCGAGTACGAGATGTACTATTCGGCCTAACTGGGCCGACTGGCTCGAGAAATGGAAAGGGGCCCGATGGGCCCCTTTTTTGTTGCGCGCGTGGTGCAGCTTAGACGTAGACGCTCGCTGGTGCAGCGGCAGCCTCGGGCCCCCCAACCGAGCGCGACCATTCCGTGACGAGTGATTGCTCCACGGCCCCAGCCTCTTGCAGGGCGAGAAACTTGACGGCAAAGCCGACTTCGAGGTGCCGCACCACGCGCCCAATGACGCTGCCGATCGCCAACGGCGTCCCGATCGGCGGGTTCACGTCCGCCGAAACGGCAACGCCCGACATCGACATGTCGATGATGAAGCAGCCCATTTTGTTGCCGTCCGGCAAGATGAGACTTGATCGCGGATCGCGCGGCAAAGTGCGCTTGTGCTCGCGCTTGTCAGCCACCGCCTCATGGGTCTTCTTCTTGATCCAATTGATCTTGGCCCCCAGCTTGGCGCGCTCCTCGTCGGTGGCGGCGATCTCCACTGCAAAGCCGTAGTCGAGGTGCCGGGTGATCTGCGCGCGGATGATGCCGAGGTCCTGAAAATGGGCCGTCACCCACTCGCCCTGCGAACCGCTCACCGGGGCGGTCAGGACCGCCATCTTGGGAGAGATACTCTGCACTCGGCAGGCGAATACCTGCACGCCCCTGCCCGCCTGGGTGCGGCTGGAGAGGGTATACCGACCGTTGAGATTACCAATAAACCGTACACTGCCAAGGCGCTGCAGCCGCTGCCCAGGAGTTGGGCCGGACGTCACATTTTGCAAACTAGCTCTCCGCGCCGCGGGACATAAAACAAATCACAATATCGTGGGATTGGTAGGGCTTTTGTATAAATACTTGGTCACATCGCGGCGTCCAATTGCAGGTCCGTCGCTTACCGGCGGTTAACCTATGCGGGCAGCTCGGACATTGACTTGAAGAATCCTTCGGGCGAGTCGACCTCCCCGAGGTTGCCGTTCTCGATAAGCAAGAATCGCGTACCGATGGCGCGGACAAAATGCCGGTCGTGCGAGACAAGGACGCAAGTGGCGCCCTGTTCCAGGATTTCAGCTTCGAGGGCCTCCTGTCCAGCGATATCAACGTGGTTAGTCGGCTCGTCGAGCAGGTAGAAATTAGGCTCGGTGAGACGCAGCGCCAGAAGGGCGAGACGAGCGCGTTGACCGAATGACGTTTCCGCAATGGGCTTGCTCTGCTTCTCAATCGGAAAGCCCGCCGCCGCCAACAGCGCCTTGCTCCGCTGATCGCCCAAGTTGAACCGACCGGAAATGAAATCCAGCGGCGAAACTTTCAGTGGCAGTTGCGACAGGTCCTGGTCGGAATAACCGGTGACACTAGATGGGCTGACGCGCATGCCAGACACCTCGATCCCGCTCATCGCCTTGTGCAACAGTCGGAGCAATTGCGACTTCCCGCTGCCGTTACGCCCGAGAACGAAAATACGATCACCCTGAAAGACGTGGAGTTTGGCAACGCGGAACAGCGGATCGCCCACGGGCGTGGTGATCGAGGCGTTCTCGAGGGTCAGCAGCACCTTGGCATGGGTGCCGCTGCTGGACAGCTGAATCTTGCCCGGGCGTTCCTTATGTGCCGGGCGCGCCGCGTCCTCGATCGCCTCGGCGCGCTGCCGCAGATATTTAGCCTTTACCGTCAGCAGGTCGCTGCCGCTGTTGATGCCGATGTTCTTCAACTCATTGGCATTGCGGCGCAGGCGCTTTGCCTCTTTCAAATCTTTTTCGAGTCTTGCCTCACCCGCAGCGTCCACCTCGGCGAGCGATTGGCGTGCCCGCGAGAACGGCAGCGCGAAAAAATGCGACGTGCCGGGCCGCAAGAACAGCGTCCGGTTGGTGCACGCATCGAGAAAATCGCGATCGTGACTGGCAATCACCACGGGCATGGTGCGAGTGGCCGTCTTGAGCCATGCTTCCAGTATGAAGAGCTTTGCCAGATCCAGGTGATTGGTCGGCTCATCGAGCAAGAGGGCGTCCGGCTGCCTTACCCAGACTCGAGCGATCAACGCCAGCCGCTGCCAACCGCCGCTGAGAGCTCGCAATGGGCGATCCCGCATGGCAAGGGAGGCGTCGAACTCATCGAGAACGACATCGACCCGCCAACCATCGCTCTCGCGTTCCGTGGCCGGCAGCGCCCGCCGAATGGCTTCGTGTAGGGTCAGGTCCAACAGCGGCGTCGGCACGTCCTGCTCGACAAAGCCGACCCGCAGGCCGCGTGATCGGACGACATCACCCAGGGTGGGTTCGATTTGCCCAGCCAGGCAGCGCAACAGCGTGGTCTTGCCGCCGCCATTGCCGGCAACGAGACCGATGCGATCCCCCTCGCCGATGACCAGACTGAGGTTTTCGAAAAGTTGGCTAGTGGCAATAACGCCGACATTGCGAAGGCTGATGGAAGCCATGTTCATCTCGCTGGTAGAGCCGGGCGGCCTATGGCGCGCCTTGCTCGGGCCTCGACTGGCAATGGCGCATAGCGCGACCGAATGCCGTTTTGGGCAGGACCAGAATGGATGAAAACGCTTGAGTGGCTGGCGTCAGCTCCGCTGGAAGGTCCGCCCTGCAACCAATTGGCACAGGGCATGAACGGGGCCGCGCGTACGATGCAGATAGTAAGCGATCACGCAGCCCTCCTCCTTCAGCGATACAAGTGTTTATAGCCGCGCATCAGGTCGATTGCAAATTGGCGGGCGCTCAAAGGTAAGGTGGGCAAGCCGGTACGCGAAACTTGAAATTCCGGCTTGCATCCACCCACAGGGCAGCGGCTCACCAGTCCCCTCAGGTACGCAGAACTGAGAACTGGGCCGAGCCACATACGGCAACTCCAAACAAAGACCGTATGTGTCTGCTTGTATCAGCGCCGGTTTAAAAAAGTGCTTCCAAGAAGCGAACCATTCGTAAACACTACAATCCGGCGACCCGGCTCGGACTACTTCAGTCAGTATCCATTGTAGCCGCCGCCGGAGCGATAACCGCGACGCAATGCCTGACGGTCGACGATCTGGCCGGAGCAGCGGTTGAACTGGATCAGAAACACGGTGCGTCCGAGCCTGGCGCGCGCCTGGATCAGGCGGCCGTTGCCGACATTGAGCGAGATATTGCCGTAGCCGCGGGCCTGAAGTGCGCGCCGGACCTGGTAGTCGGTCATGCACACTCCGGGCGAATAGCGCGGCCGATTGCGGTAGCCATAGTCGTAGCGCGGCCCATAGTCGTATCTCGGACCGTAGCCATATCCCGGCCCAAAGCCCATACCGCCGTTTCCGAACCCGAAGCCGAAACTGAAGCCTGGTGAACCGGCCTGCACAGGCATTGCGGTGAGAGCCGACGCGCCCAGCACAACCGCCACAACGGCAGCTTTCGATGCAGTTCTGAGACTGGGAAGGAAGGTCATATTCGTCTCCTCAATGGTTTTGCCTCGGGATCTTCAATCCCGCTGCCAGCAATATTGCATGTCGCCCTTGAATAACGCTGGAACCGGGCATTCAGCTTCCGTTCATAAATGGGCGTACGAAGACCTTCGGCAGGCCAAATAAAAACCCCGGCAGGATTGCTCCTGTCGGGGTTGCAAACCAGGATGGCTTTGGAAATCAGTAGCCGAACTGCAGGCCGAAACCGGCACCGGGACGCACCGGTGCGTCACCACCGCCGCGCCGGATGCGCTGTACGTTGGCAACCTGGCCGGTGCAGCGGTTGACCTGCATGGTATAGGCACCACGACGGTTGGTGGCGAAAACTTCTACCCAACCGCGCCGCAGGTCCCGCCCGACGCGCACATTGTCGAAACCGTTGTCGCCGAGCTGGGATCGTACCTCCCGGTCATTGAGGCAGAAATCACGACCGCGATTGGGACCGGGACGGAAGCCGGGGTCACGGCGGCCATTGTCGTTGCCGTTGCCGAACTGCAAATTGCCTCCGCCATTCGGCAACTGCAGGTTGAAGTTGAACGACGGATCGCCAGGCGCTGCTTGGGCAGGCATCGCCGACAGGGCGCTTGCACCGAGCACGATGGCGAGAACCGCGGCGCGACCGGCCATCTTGAATTTCGAGAGCGTCAGGGTCATTTCAAGTCTCCTGGGTAAATCGGCGGCATTGCTGCCAAGGCGTTCAAAGTAGCTAGCCCCGCTTGAACGAAATACCCATCAGCCGTTCATTTTCGGTTCATATTCAGCTGGGCGTATTGGCACCAATGCAAGGAAATCGGCATCCGGGGAGTGCGGGCCGCACGAATCCTGTTCGAAATAGCTCTGCAGGGTCTACGGATCCCGGCCCTCAGCCAGTCACTGGCAGAATATGCTAGAGCAAATGACCAGCACTGATTCGCTCGTTCGAAATGGATTTTAATGTCGCAGAGTGACGATCTTTTTGGTGACAATGCCGGTGCAGCGCCGCCGCCACCGGTGCGTCGAAGCGCGGAGACCGCGCCAAAACCCGCCCTCACCAGCAAGCCCGACCCGATTCCCGATCCGGCAATGCGCCCGCCGCCGACCAGCAGTTCCTATTCCGCCGCCGATATCGAGGTGCTCGAAGGGCTGGAGCCGGTACGCCGTCGCCCGGGTATGTATATCGGGGGTACCGACAGCAATGCGCTGCATCATCTCTTTGCCGAAGTCATCGACAACTCGATGGACGAAGCGATCGGCGGCCACGCCAATCGCCTCGAAGTGCATTTCGGCGCCGACGGCTATCTGACGGTCACCGACAATGGTCGCGGCATTCCGGTCGAGACGCACCCGAAATTTCCGACGCGCTCGACACTCGAAATCATCATGACGACGTTGCATGCCGGCGGCAAATTCGATTCCAAGGCCTACGAGACCTCGGGGGGCCTGCATGGCGTCGGTGTGTCGGTGGTGAACGCGCTGTCCGATCACCTCGTCATCGAGGTGGCGAGCAACCAGCAACTCTATCGCCAGACTTATTCACGCGGCAAGCCGACCAGCGCCGTCGAGTCGCAGGGCCGGGTGCAGAACCGGCGGGGCACCACCGTTCGTTTCCATCCCGATCCCGAGATCTTTGGCGGCAAGGCCGAATTTTCTGCCGCCCGGTTGTTCAAGATGACGCGCGCCAAGGCCTATCTCTTCGGCGGCGTCGAATTGCGCTGGTCGTGCGACGAAGAGATCGCGACCGACGAGGCGCCGGCGAAAGCGACCTTCCACTATCCGGGCGGCCTCAAGGATTTCATGGCGGCACGCATCGAGGGTGAACCGCGCATTGTCGATGAAATCTTCTCCGGTCAGGTGGGCAAGCCCGGCACGCATGGCGCGACCGAATGGGCGATTGCCTGGTCCGTCGGCGACGGCTTCATGTCGTCGTACTGCAACACCATTCCGACGGCGGAAGGCGGCACGCACGAGACCGGACTGCGCACCGCCCTGCTCCGCGGATTGCGCAATTATGCCGATCTCACCGGCAACAAACGGGCCTCGATCCTGACCTCGGAGGATGTGCTCAACTATTGCAGCGCCATGCTGTCGGTGTTCGTGCGCGAGCCCGAATTCGTGGGCCAGACCAAGGATAAGCTCTCCTCCCCCGAGGCCGCGCGCATCGTCGATAACGCGCTACGCGATGCGTTCGATCACTGGCTGGCCGCCTCGCCCAACCAGGCGAATAAGTTGCTCGACTGGGCGCTGGAGCGCGCCGAAGAGCGCCTGCGCCGCCGCAAGGACAAGGAGATCGATCGCGCTAGCGCCACGCGAAAACTGCGCCTGCCCGGAAAGCTCGCCGATTGCACGCAAACGGCGGCACAGGGCGCGGAACTCTTCATCGTCGAAGGCGATTCGGCCGGTGGCAGCGCCAAGCAAGCCCGCAGCCGTGCCAGCCAGGCGGTGTTGCCGCTGCGAGGCAAGATCCTCAACGTTGCCGGGGCCAGCCGTGACAAGATGGCGGCGAGCCAGGCTATCGCCGATCTCATCCAGGCGTTGGGCTGCGGCACGCGCGACCGGTACCGCGAAGAGGAACTGCGCTACGACAAGATCATCCTGATGACCGACGCCGACGTCGACGGTGCGCACATCGCGTCGCTGCTGATGACGTTCTTCTTCCAGGAAATGCCAAAACTGATCGACCACGGACATCTATATCTCGCCATGCCGCCGCTATACAGGATCAGCCAGGGCGCCAAGACGCTTTACGCTATGGACGATGCGCATAAAGACCTGCTGCTCGAAACCGAGTTCGCGGGCCGCGGCAAGCCCGATATCACCCGCTTCAAGGGGCTTGGCGAGATGCCGCATCAGCATTTGCGCGAAACCACAATGAGCCCGGTGACCCGGACGTTGCTGCAGATAACAGTTGGCGAGGATATTGCGGGCACAAAATCCTCGGTCGAACGCCTGATGGGCAACCGTCCAGAGGCCCGTTTCGACTTCATTCAGGAGAACGCAGCCTTCGTAACTGACCTCGACATCTAGACAATACAGTTACCCGTTAAGCAAATGCCCGAAAGGGCACTGAAGGCCCGTTGACTCATCGGGGGTTTCCGCTATGTTCCGGCCTGTCAGGGAATTACCGTTCCGACCCGCAACAGCCCTTGCTTGCCCGTCGTCCCCCACGACCACTCCATCGGACAAAAGAATTTGACCAACGACTTTTCCGGGCTCGGATTGAGCGCCAAGGTAACCGATGCGGTTGCCGCTGCAGGCTACACCAAACCGACTGTCTTTCAGGCGCTAGCCTTTCCGCATGTCCTTCAGAAGCGGGACTTTATCGGCTTTGCCCAGACTGGCACCGGCAAGACCGCATCGTTTGTGCTGCCAATGCTAACGCTGCTGGAAAACGGGCGCGCCCGGGCTCGCATGCCGCGCACCCTCATTCTGGAACCGACGCGCGAACTCGCTGCGCAAGTTCATGAGAATTTTGAGAAATACGGCAAGAACCACCGGCTCTCGGTAGCCCTGCTGATCGGCGGCGTTTCGTTCGAAGAGCAGAATAAGAAGCTCGATCGCGGCGCCGACGTGCTGATCGCCACCCCGGGCCGCATGCTTGATCAGTTCGAGCGTGGCCGCATCCTGCTCAACGGCGTCGATATCCTGGTGATCGACGAAGCCGACCGCATGCTCGACATGGGCTTCATCCCCGATATCGAACGCATTTGCGGGCTGCTGCCGGCGCGCCGGCAGACATTGTTCTTCTCGGCGACGATGCCGCCGGAAATCCAGAAACTCACCAGCCGCTTCCTGCGCGATCCGATCAAGATCGAAGTGGCGCGGCAGAATTCCACCGCCGAAACCATCGACCAGAAGCTGGTAAAGGTTTCGAGCAAGCCGGAAGACAAGCGCGCCGTGTTGCGCCAGTTGATCCGCAGCGAGACGGGGCTGACCAACGCGATCATCTTCTGCAATCGCAAGCGCGAGGTGGCGACCCTTGCCCGTTCGCTCGAGCGGCATGGCTTTGACGCCGGGGCGCTGCATGGCGACATGGACCAGAAGAGCCGCACCGAGACGCTGGACAAGTTCCGCGCCGGCAATTTGAAGCTCCTGATCGCCAGCGATGTCGCGGCACGCGGGCTCGATATTCCGGCAGTGAGCCATGTGTTCAACTTCGACGTGCCCACCCATGCCGAGGACTACATCCACCGCATCGGACGTACCGGTCGCGCAGGTCGCTCGGGAACGGCAATTACGCTGGTTGCCCCCTCGGACAGCAAATATATCGATGCGATCCTCAAGCTCATCCAACGGGATATTGTGTACGTAACCGTGGACGGCCCGACAGTCGTAGATGCCGAACGCGATGACGGCACGGAGACGAGTGAGCGTCCAGTTCGCGCAAAGCAGTTGCGGACACGCCGCGGCCGCGGACCACGTACCGATGCCGGGGTCCAGCAGCCGTCCTCGACGAATACCGAAGTTCGCGCACAGCAGCCGGCGCCACAGCGCGAACGCGAGCCCGCCCCGGAGCGTAATGCCGGGCAACGGCCACCTCGACGCAACCCCAAGCCTGCGCAACAGCATTCGAACAAGGATCAAGGGGTTGATCCCAATTCCGCATTTGGCTCAGATGGGCCGATCCCGGCATTTCTACTGCGTTCGTCTGTCAAACCCTCCTAGCGCTGCAACATCTCGAGACCATTTCGGCCTAACTGGGCTGTTGCGGTGAATAATATTCTGCCAGTGTGCTTACAATTTACGTGCTCTTAATGCGGGCCGCAGAAAACTGCGCGCAGCAGAGACGAGTCGGCGGGTGGTGAGGAAACAGTGTCTGAACAGGAATTCAAACGCGCCCTCGGCTATGCCACCTCTGCAATCGATTTACTGCGGCGCGCTTCTATTCCGCCTTATCCGCAGTTCTACGAGCTGCTTTACACCTATGCCACCGGCGTAAATCCGTCGCTCAATGCGCGGATCAATACGATTTTCCGCGAGGGCAATCCGACCGCCGATATGGCCGAGACGATCTACAACGAGTTCCTCAAGGCGCAGGACGTCAACGAGCGTATTTCGAGCGTTTCGGAGCGCATGTCGGCCCGCATCCAGGCGGTGCATGAAGCGATCGACACCGCGATGGTCACCGCCAACTCCTATTCCGGCTCGCTGCAGTCGGCAGGCGGCGATCTCGATCAGGCAATGTCGCCGAAGGAATTGAAGAGCCTCGCTGCGCGCCTGCTCAAGGAAACGCGGCGGATGCAGGACACCAACCAGCAGTTGGAACAGAAGCTCGAGGCCTCCCGCGACGATATTGCCGCCTTGCAGCGCGATCTCGACGAGGTCCGTCGCGAGTCGATGCTCGATCCGCTGACCAAGATCTTCAACCGCAAATCCTTTGATGAAGGTCTGCTGCGCTGTATCATCGACGCCCGCGCGAATGGGGAGCCGCTATCGCTAGTGATCGTCGATATCGATCACTTCAAGCGCTTCAACGACAACTATGGCCACCAGACTGGCGACCAGGTGTTGCGGCTCGTGGCGATGACGCTCAAGTCCAACATCAAGGGCAAGGATCTGGCGGCCCGCTATGGTGGTGAGGAATTCGTCGCCATTCTGCCTTCCACGGACCTGGACGGCGCAATCATTGTTGCGGAAAATATCCGCAAGGCAATCCAAGCCAAGGAATTGCTGAAGCGTTCGACCAACGAAAAGCTCGGCCGCATCACTGCGTCCTTTGGGGTTGCATCTTTCCGCGAGGTGGACAGCGCATCCTCACTCATCGAGCGCGCCGACCGCTGCCTCTATGCCGCAAAGCACGCCGGCCGCAATCGGGTGTTCAGCGAAAAGGAACTCGAGCCCAGCGATATCGCTGCTGCTTAAGTTTATTCGCCTCTACGCATACCTCACACCCAGTGAGGCCAGCGCATCCCAATAGCCGGGATAGGTTTTTCCGACGCAATCGGGATCGAGTATAGTGATGCCCCCGATCTTCAGGCCGGCCAGAGCGAAGCTCATGGCAATGCGGTGGTCCGCGTAGGTTTCGATGCTGGTCGGCAGGGTCTGGCCGGCGAGTTTCGGATCCGAGGCGACAACGAGATCGTCGCCCTCCTCACGGCCAAGGCCCGGCCGGATGCGCGACAGTTCTGTCGCCAGCGCCGAAACACGATCGCACTCCTTGACGCGGAGATTGGCGATACCGGTGAATCGCACCGGCGTGGCGTTGAAGGCCGCGAGCACAGCTAGGGTCGGCACAGCGTCCTGCATCTGCGAACCATCGATCACCGCTGGCATGTGCGGGAACATGGCGATGACTTCGCTGGCGCGCGCATCGGGCTGGGTGAAGGCTTCCATCGGCACCCCGAGATCGATCTTGCCCCCAGTCAGCGTTTCCGCCGCCCAGAGATAGGTCGCGGCAGATGCATCCGGCTCGATGTGGAAATCTGTCGCCTTGTAGCCGGTCGGCTCGACCCGCCACGTTATTTCGTCCAACTGTTCGACTTGCGCCCCGAACGCCCGCATCGCCGCGAGCGTCAGGTTCACATAGCCGCGCGCGTCGAGGTCCTTGCCGGTCAGCGCCACCTCGATCGGCCCCTCGCCGAACGGCGCCGCCATAAGCAACGCGGAGACATATTGGCTCGAAAGCCCACCATCGATCCCGACCCGGCCGCTGCCGAACGAGCCCTTGCCATTGATCACCACCGGCGGACAGCCGGTCTCGCTGGTCGCATCGATCCCGAGCGAGCGCAGCGCCACCAGCAGTGGCTCGATCGGGCGCTTGCGCATGGCTTCGTCGCCATCGACCACCACCTTGCCCTCGACAAGCGACACAGCCGCCGTGAGGAAGCGCGTTGCGGTGCCGGCATTGCCCAGCACCAGCGGCTCCGTCGGCGCCCTCAGCGTCCCGTCGCTCGTGACGACGAAGCTCGTCGCATCCGGCTCCTCGATGCCGACGCCCATCTGGGTCAGCGCCTTGGCCATCAGCGCCGTATCCTTGCTCTTCAGCGCCCCCGTCAACCGGCTCGTCCCCTGCGCCAGCGCCGCCAGCAGCAGCGCACGGTTGGTAATCGATTTCGATCCCGGCGGCATGACGCGGCCAATCAGCGGCCCGGACGGGGGAATGATGGTCAGGGCAGCAAGTTTATCGGACATTGCGGAACTCAAGTACCAGTGGCAGGGGCACACGTCTGCTCGCATGCTGGGTCGCCAAAAACAAGAGCCGCACTGGGTGCACGTCTTCCCTTCGCCCCTCTGGGGAGAAGGTGGCGCGGAGCGCCGGATGAGGGGTAGCCAAGTGCTCGAGCGTGTGGCTACCCCTCACCCCGCCCCTCTCCCCAGAGGGGCGAGGGGACAGGGGGGCCGTGCGGCTCGCTACCCCCACGGTTCGTCATTCTCGCGCTCGACGCGAGTACCCAGACTTGTGACAAGCACTACCGCTGGCAGTCTGAGCCCTCGCGTCAAGCGCGAGGGTGATGCGTGGAGGGGAATGCGGAGTGGGGACCACCCACCAAAGTGGCGGATCAAGCGCCGGCGCGGGCCTCCGCCAGCGCCTTCAAATCGGCCGGCTTGAGCTGCACGCTTTCGCCGCAACCGCATTCGCCGGTCTGGTTCGGATTTCTGAAGGTGAAGCCGGAGGACATCTTGCTCTCGGAAAAATCCATCACGGTGCCGAGCAGGAATAGCGTGGCCTTGGGTTCGATGAAGACGTGCACGCCCTTTTCTTCGACGTGATCGTCGCCGGCAGGCGGCTGCTCGACATAGTTGAGGGTGTAGGCCATGCCAGCACAGCCGGCGTTCTTGACGCCGACGCGCACACCCATCACCGGCTTGTCACTGTCTTCGATGATTTCCGTGATGCGCTCGGCGGCAGCATCCGTCAGAGACATGATTTTGAAAGCCATATTCCTCACCACCAGTTCAGTGCGACTTGCGCTTCTTCCGACATCCGCTCGGCACTCCAGGGCGGATCGAATACCATGTTGACCGTCACGTCCTGGATGCCTTCGACGGAACGGGCGGCGTTCTCGACCCAGCCGGGCATTTCGCCGGCGACCGGACATCCGGGAGCGGTCAACGTCATGTCGATCGTCAAATTGCGGTTGTCATCGAGATCAACCTTGTAGATCAGGCCAAGTTCGTAGATGTCTACGGGGATTTCTGGATCATAGACGGTTTTCAGCACGCCGATCAATTCACGCGTGATGCGCGCGACCTCGTCCTCGGGCAGCGTGCCGGTATGCACCGTCTCGATCCGCGCGGGCGTTTCCGGAGCTTGCACCAGCGGGGCCTCGACCTCGGGCGCTTCTATTTCGGTAGTGCGATCCATGTCTTCAATCATCGTCAAATCCTATAGGCCGATATTGCCTTCAGGCGAAGAATTTGCGGGCGCGTTCGATGCCATCGACCAGCGCGTCCACGTCGTCCTTGCCACTATATAGTCCCATCGACGCCCGGCAGGTAGAGGTGACCCCAAATCTTGTCAGCAACGGTTGAGCGCAATGCGTTCCTGCCCGCACGGCGATGCCATAGCGATCCAGGATCGTCGAAACGTCATGCGCATGCGCACCGGCGATCTCGAACGAGAAGATCGCGCCCTTCCCCGGCGCCGTGCCGACCATGCGCAGCGAATTGATCCGCTGCAGCTTTTCGGTGGCATATTCGGTGAGTTCCGCCTCATGCGCTGCGATGGCGTCGCGGCCAATGCCATCGACATAGTCTATTGCGGCGCCCAGTCCGATCGCCTGCACGATCGGCGGCGTTCCGGCTTCGAAGCGATGCGGCGGCTCGTTGTATGTGATGCTGTCGAGCGTCACTGTCTCGATCATTTCCCCCCCGCCCTGGTAAGGCTGCATCTCACTCAGCAGGTCGTACTTGCCGTAAAGAATGCCGATGCCCGTAGGGCCGTAGAGCTTGTGGCCGGTGGCGACGTAGAAATCCACGTCGAGGTCCTGCACGTCGACGTTGAGGTGCACCGCGCCCTGGCTGCCGTCGACCAGCACCGGAATGCCGCGGGCGTGGGCGATCTCGATCACCTGCTTGATCGGCGTGACCGTGCCCAAAACGTTCGACATGTGGGTCATCGCCACCATCTTGGTGCGTGGGCTCAGCGCCGCCTCGAAGGCGTCGAGGTCAAAACTGCCATCATCGCGCACGTCGACGAATTTCAGCACCGCACCTTTGCGTTCGCGGTGGAAATGCCACGGCACGATGTTGGAGTGGTGCTCCATGATCGAGACGACGATTTCATCGCCCTCCCCGATCCGTGGGCCGGCGAAGGAAGAGGCCACGAGGTTGATGGATTCGGTCGCCGAGCGCGTGAAGATGACTTCCTCGATCCGGCCGGCGTTGAGGAACCGCCGCACAGCTTCGCGGCCGCCCTCATAGGCCTCGGTCGCGCGGTTGGCGAGCGTATGCAGACCCCGGTGCACATTGGCATAGGCATGCCGGTGCACCCAATCCATCCGGTCGAGCACCGCGTTGGGCTTTTGCGCCGATGCGCCGCTGTCGAGATACACCAACCGGTGGCCGTGAATCTGCTCCGAGAGGATCGGGAAGTCGGC
>JAQGKB010000164.1 GCA_028290345.1 Hyphomicrobiales bacterium
TCCTCCTATGGTGCGTCGAAGGCGGCGGTGCTGCAGTTCACCAAGACACTCGACGACGAATTAAGGCTTGATGGTTCCAACATCGCAGTCTACGCCGCTGCTCCGGGCCTGGTCGAAACCGACATGACCCGGACCCAGGCGACTTCGCCGGTGGCGCTGAAGTGGAATCCGTATGTCGCCCAAGCTTTTGCGGCTGGCAATGTACGCCAGCCGCAGGAGATCGCGGCGAAGCTGATCCAGTTGCTGCCACTGATGAACGCCACCACCTCCGGGCAATATTTCTATCCCGGCACGCAAGACGGCAAGTTCGACCCGATGCCGAAGGGCTAGGCCAAGGGGATGCCGGCGCTGCCCTTGTTGGCCTGGTAGGTCGCCGACAGATCGGCGTAAAGCGCCGTCACATCATCGAAGCGGCTGAGCAGGGCTTCGCGGTTGCCGCGATCGAGGCTGGCGATCATGTGCGCGATATTGTGGCTTTCCCAATAGGCGTTCCTGGCGTTGTAGCCGCCCGGCTCGAGAGTGAAGACTTCCTTCAGGATGCGCAGATCGTGTGGGATGTTGAAGCTGTCGCGGCTGTCTTCGTGACTGAACAGGAAATAGAAATTGTCGTAGCCGCCCCAGGTGATGGCCGAAAGGCAGAGCGAGCAGGGCTCGTGGGTGGCCAGGAAGATGCAGTCCTTCGAGGCTGGCAGGCTGGCACGGTTGCGCTCGTAGAGCTTCTTGATGGCATGCATTTCGCCGTGCCAGAGCGGGTTCTCGACCTCGTTATTGGTCTCGGCAATGACAACCGACAGGTCGGATTTGAGCAGGATCGCCGCCCCGAAAATCTTGTTGCCGCGCAGCACTTCGGCGCGCGTTTTCGGCGCAATGTCCGTCTCGATGACATCGAAGAACCGGGAGAGAAGATTGACGGTTTCCATGGACACTCCGCTGTTGCAGCGCCAACGCATAACGCCGTGGCGCAGCAGGTCAAGCCGGGATGGCTATTTATCGTCCCTGACCAACCCTATCGCCGCGTGGCCGTCTTGATCGAGCAGGGTGAGCGCGGTGCCGTCGATCAGGTAGGAGCGCACGGTCGCCAGGGCGGCGAAATAGGCGTTCTCGTCGGCCATGACCGCATCGGAGCAGGCCATGCGGGTTGCGGCGACGGCGCTGAAGGCGAGATCGGGGCCGTTCATCTGGGCCTGGGCGAAGTAGTTGTTGCAGCCGCCCTTGCCGCCGGCGCGCATATCGCTGCCGATGGTGAGCGTAGCGTGACCCACGCCGTCCAGCGGCTTTCCCGCCAGGTCGGCAACGCGCCATCTGGTCTCCAGAATGGACGGAGCGGCAGGTACAACCGCCGCTTTTGCTGGAGCGTTGGCGAGTTTGCCGATGAAATTGACGACGATGACGATCGGTCCTTGCGGCTTCAGCGGATCGGTTGGAAAGGGCATTGTGTTGCGGAATACGACGTGCTGCTGCGCCGAAATCTCGGCCACTAGCGCGTAGTGGTGATTAGGCAGGATAGCGCCGTCATCGAAGCGGAGGGCGAAATCCAGCGGTACCTTGCCCGGATTGTGCAGCACCGCCTCGGCGTGAACCGAGACCCGCGCCCCTGGACGCGACAGGTCAACCAGCCGTACGCCCAAGACCGCGTCGGCCGGCAATGCGATACGCTCGTGATATGTGACCTGCCCGCTGAGGGTGACCGGCGCGGCGAGCGCCGGCAGGGTCGCGGAAGCGAGCGCGAGCAGAGTTCCAAGGATGGCAACCGTGCGCTGGATTATACCGCTCATAGCGAGCCTTGCAGTGCCGATCATCCACTCATCTACATGATTGTTGCAACGCGTTTCGCGAGGCGTCTCTTCAAGAACAAATGGCGCTCACGGCTCTTTAACGAGGAAAGGCGTCGAAAATATGTGATCCTCGAGATTGTAGCCTTCCCCGCCGCGATCGACGACGAGAAAATCCGAGACTTCGCCGAGCGGAGTCAGCACACCGTGCCAGGTGTTCATGGCCAAGTTGACGCCCTGTCCCGGTGCGGTACGGAAGGCGCGTGGTGTATCCGGGCCGTCATGGGTATCCAGCGCGACGATGACCAGGAAGGGCCGGTCTGAGAGCGGATAGAACGCCTGACTGCCGAGCGGGTGCCGCTCCACCAGCTTCAGCGTGAGGGGCAGGGCGTAGGGCTGCCCGCGCACGATCGAGATCAGGGGTCGCGCGTGCACTCCGCCAAGCTCGACCCTGGCGAGGTCGTGATAGCGCTCGGTGGTGCCGCTATTGATGGAAAAGTGCTGCGCGCCCTCGGTCTGGATGACTTGCCCGAAAGGGGCGAAGCCTTCCACCGTAAGGGGTTCGATCAGGATGGTCTGCATGCGTCGTAAAACTCCGGTTCG
Source organism: Hyphomicrobiales bacterium (assembly GCA_028290345.1). Lineage (GTDB taxonomy): Bacteria > Pseudomonadota > Alphaproteobacteria > Rhizobiales > Devosiaceae > JAQGKB01. The sequence continues at coordinate 2,376 of JAQGKB010000164.1, forward strand.
GCTGATTGGCCGTTGCTACTGGGCCAATTTTCCGAACAAGCGCAGCCGCGAAATGCCGCCATCGGGATAAATATTGACCCGCACATGGGTGATGGGCCCAAGCGGCTTCAGATTGTCGAACTTATGGATGGCGTCGGCGGAAAGCTGCTTTTGCGGCAGCAGTTCCTCCCAGAACATCGAGGCGGTGACGACGGCCTGATCCAGACCATCGAAGCCGCGGCCAAGATCGGCGGCCTGGATCGAAACCTTGTCGGCGAAGTTACCCTTGTAGTGGGCGGTATCGATCTCGGTGGCTTCGAGAATGCCGCGGCCGCCCAGCGCAACGATGATCCAGTCATTGCCCGGAACGCGACGGCGGCGGGTTTCCCAACCATCACCCATGTTGATGCCGCGACCGGGCGACAACATGCGCTGGAATGCGCCGTAGTGGGCGTCGGAATAGGCGATGACGCGGCCGCCATTGAGCGCGGAAGCCAAGTCGATGACCTTGCCGGCAAGGGTGTCGCGATCGAGCCAAGGCTCGCCATAGACGCGCAACCGCGCCACGCCGCCATCGGGGTAGATGTGCAGGCGCACATGGGTCCATGCACTGTCGGATGTGCAGGCCAAGAAGTGGTGGGCGCTGGCGCCCAGCGGGCTGACCGGAAGGATTTCAGTCCACGCTGTGCTTTCGTCCGGATCCCCCTTCACATTGCAGGCTTCGATGGAGCAGGCTGGCGGAAAATTGCCGGTGAAGTATGAGGTATCGACGTCAAACCCGCGAATGACGCCGGGAACGGCGAGACGCACCACGGCATGATCGTGCCCCGGTCCACGCCGGCGCTTGCTCTCCCAGCCATCCATGTACTTGCCGTTGTCATCATAAAGCTTCGGATCGAACACTGGCGCGGCATCCGACAGCATGCGGTTCACTTCGGCAAAGAAGTCATCGGTAACGCTGAGCGCCTTGGCCCCCAGCCCGGCCGAGGCCAGGTTCACGGCATTGCGGGCGAAATCGGGAGTGTCCTGGGATGCGGAGGTCATGAATCTCTTAGCCGTTGGCGGGATTGGAGTGCGTAGTTATCCACTCCACGCGGGTTGCTGCAAGGGGAAGGTTGCGAGGAGGGCCGGCGCACCCCGAAGCGGTGGCCGGGACGATCGAATGGGCTTCACCCACGGCCTCATCGCCGCGAACGCGGGTATCTCCGTTTCCTTGGCGCCTCCAAACCAACAGAGATTCCCGCCTGCACGCGAATGACGACGGAGGGTCACCAAGACGGCTCGAGAGTTTTCGCGCCTGCCCTCCTCCACGCCGCTCACTCCAGATTCCGCTTCAGCCGCGCCAAAAGGTCCACGGCCGGCACCGCGTATTGGCTGATCCATCGGTCGTGGATTTCACGGATGGGCAGCGGGTTGAGGTGGTTCCAGCGCTCACGGCCCTGGCGGCGGGCGATGATCAAGTCGGCATCTTCCAGCACCTTCAGGTGCTGCATCACAGTGCAGCGGTCGAGATCGGGCATAGCTGCGCAGAGGGCGCCCGTGGTCTGAGGGTTGTTCTTCAGCATGTCAAGGATTTGGCGGCGGCGGTAATGCCCCAAGGCCTTGTAGATGCTGTCATCTTCTGCGTTGCTTAACATGTTATAAAACTATAACATAATGGGGTTGGAGACAAGCGGAACGCGAGGAGACGGACCATGGATTTGACGTTCAAAGTATCAGGCCGGGTCGCCAGGCCGGTGGATGAGGTGTTCGAGGCGGTGGTTGATCCCGGGCAGCTGTCGCATTATTTCGCGACTGGAGGCGCCAAGGGGAGGCTTGAGCCGGGGACGACGGTGACGTGGGATTTTCACGACTTCCCGGGGGCGTTTCC
>JAQGKB010000190.1 GCA_028290345.1 Hyphomicrobiales bacterium
AGCTGGCCGGTGGGGCTGATCTTTTGCGCAGTCTGGCTGGTGATCGCCTTCGCGCAGCGCTACTCCTCCCTGGCCGCTCTCACGGCGGCTGTCACTTCGCCGATCTTCGCCTACGTGATTTCCGGCATCACGCTGGCCGCGACCTGCGGGCTGCTGGCGCTGATCCTGGTCTATACGCATCGCGCCAATGTCGCGCGGCTGCTGAACAACACCGAACCCAAGATAGGCAGCGAAAAGAAAAAGGCGCCCTGAGCGATGGCCAATCGGGACGGCATCATGTTGAGCCGTCCCCAACGCCTCGCCTGGCTGCGGCTGATCCGTACCGACAATGTCGGGCCGGCGACCTTCCGCCAATTGCTGAACCGATTCGGCAGTGCAGAGGCAGCCCTCGAGGCCCTGCCCTCGTTCAGCCGCCGCGGCGGCTTGGGCCTCAATCTACGCATTACCTCGGTCGCGCAGGCCGAGGATGAAATCGCCGGCCTCGAAAAGCTTGGCGGCCGGCTGGTCGCCTCGGGCGAACCCGATTACCCACCGCTGCTCAACTACATCTATGGCGCACCGCCACTGATCAGCATCGCGGGCGGTGAAAACCTCGATTGGGCCAAGACCGTCGGCATGGTTGGGGCCCGCAACGCTTCGACGGCTGGCCAGAAAATGACAAAAGTGCTGGCGCTCGATCTCGGCGCGGCAGGCTACACGGTTATATCGGGGCTGGCCCGCGGCATCGATGCCGCAGCGCATCGCGCCAGCTTGCTGACCGGAACGGTCGCGGTCTTGGCGGGGGGCTTGGACCGAATCTATCCGGACGAGAACATTCCGCTGGCACGTGAAATCCTCGACCATGGCGGGGCACTGCTCACCGAAATGCCGCTTGGCTGGGAGCCGCGCGCCCGCGATTTTCCGCGTCGCAACCGGCTGGTATCCGGCCTGTCGCTGGGCGTGGTGGTGGTCGAAGCCGCCAAGCGCAGTGGCTCGCTGATCACCGCGCGGATGGCGCTGGAGCAAAATCGCGATGTCTTCGCCGTACCCGGCTCCCCGCTCGATCCGCGCGCCGAGGGCGGCAACGCCCTGATACAGCAAGGCGCCAAGCTCGTGACCTCGGCCGCCGATATCCTCGAAACGATCGGCAGCGCCGATCCGTCGCGCACGACGCTCTTCGAGCCCGACTGGGATGCGGAACTAGACGGCTCGGCGGGGGAAAGTTTCGGCGCCGCGCCCAATGAGGACGGCCGCAGCATCGTGCTGAGCGCCCTTAGTGTTACGCCAATCCAGGTCGACGCGCTGATCGAAGCGACGGGGATCGGAGCCGGCGCCATGCAGACGCTGCTGCTCGAACTGGACCTCGGCGGACGTATTGAATGGAGCAGCGGGCAATTGGTGGCGCTGAAGGTTTAGAGGTGGCTTCTGCCAACTGTCTCTTCGGCAAGAGCCTGATACCCCCACCCCTGACCGCTCCCCGACGCGACGGCCGTGCAAACTGCCAGACCCAAACCACCCTCCCCATTCCTTCAAATCCAATGACAATTTTGGCCACCCGTTGACACGGACCATCCGCTTCACCATGTTGCGCCGCATTGACGCCCCCTTCCTGCACGGCCCGGAAAATACGTTCCACTCTGCAAAAAGGGCGCTGCGATTCCAATAACCGAAAGCGTGTTGCATGAAGCTCGTGATCGTTGAAAGTCCGGCCAAGGCCAAGACAATCAACAAGTATTTAGGCTCGGACTATGAGGTCCTGGCGAGCTTTGGGCATGTCCGCGATTTGCCCGCTAAGGATGGTTCGGTGCGGCCGGACGAAGATTTCGCCATGTCGTGGGAAGTCGACGCGCAGTCGAAAAAGCGGCTCGCTGACATCGGCCGCGCCCTCAAAGGCGCCGACGAACTGATCCTCGCAACCGACCCTGATCGCGAGGGTGAGGCGATTTCCTGGCACGTATTGGACGTGCTGCAAGAAAAGAAGGCTATCAAGAAGGACATGCCGGTTAGCCGCGTCGTGTTCAACGCCATCACCAAGTCTGCGATCCTCGAGGCGATGAAGCATCCGCGCGAGATCGACGGGCCGCTGGTCGATGCCTATCTCGCCCGCCGGGCGCTGGACTATCTCGTCGGCTTTACCCTGTCGCCGATCCTGTGGCGCAAACTGCCGGGCTCGCGTTCGGCCGGCCGTGTGCAGTCGGTGGCGCTACGTCTTGTCTGCGACCGCGAAGCCGAAATCGAAAAATTCCGCCCCCAGGAATACTGGAGCGTCATCGCCAACCTGTCGCACAAGGGCAAGGGCTTTCCGGCCCGGCTCTATTCCGTCGATGGGGAGCGGACCGACAAGCTAGACGTCAAGTCGGGCGATGAAGCGACGGCGCTGAAGGCAGCGATCGACGCCGGCGCGTTTACCGTCGCCAGCCTCGAAAAGAAGCCGACGCGGCGCAACCCCTACCCGCCCTTTACCACCTCGAGCCTGCAGCAGGACGCATCCTCGCGCCTCGGGCTGTCGCCGTCGCGCACCATGCAGATCGCGCAGCGCCTCTATGAGGACGGCACGATCACCTACATGCGAACCGACGCCGTGCAGATCGCCCCGGAAGCGATCACCGAAGCGCGGAAGGCGATCGAGAAGGAATACGGCACCGCCTACCTGCCCTCGACCCCGCGCATTTACCAGACCAAGGCCAAGAACGCCCAGGAAGCGCACGAAGCCATACGTCCGACCGACATGTTCCGGCATCCGGACACCATGAAGCATCTCGATGGCGACCAGCAGAAGCTTTACGGGCTGATCTGGCGCCGCACCATCGCCAGCCAGATGCGCTCGGCTGAGATTGAACGCACCACCGCCGACATCGCCGTCGCCGCAAGCGGCCGCGATATTGCGCTGCGCGCCGTTGGCTCCGTGGTGACCTTCCCCGGGTTTTTGGCGCTCTACGGCGTCGAGGCCAAGGAGGATCGCGACGAGGAAGACGAGGATAGCCGCGAATTGCCGGCGTTGGCCGTCGGCGATCAGCCAAAGCTCGAAAGCTGCGATATCGAACAGCATTTCACCCAACCGCCGGCCCGTTTTTCGGAAGCCAGCTTGATCAAGAAGATGGAAGAGCTCGGCATCGGCCGTCCGTCGACCTATGCGGCAACCATCACCGTTTTGCAGGACCGCGACTATGTGCGGCTGGAAAAGCGCGCGCTGATCCCCGAGGATCGCGGCCGGCTGGTCACGGCATTCCTCGAAAGCTTCTTTGCCCGCTACGTCGAATTCGGCTTCACCGCCAACCTCGAAGAGCAGCTCGACGAGATTTCGGCCGGCAAGCTCGACTACAAGCAGGTTTTGCGGGATTTCTGGAACGAGTTCTCGCGCCACACCGCCGAAATCAAGGATCTGCGCGTTACAGAAGTGCTCGACGCGCTCAATGAGCTGTTGAGCGCCCACATCTTCCCGGCCAAGGCCGATGGCTCCGATCCGCGCCTGTGCCCGACTTGCGGCACCGGCCAGTTGTCCCTGAAACTCGGCAAATTCGGCGCCTTCATCGGCTGCTCGAACTATCCCGAATGCCGCCACACGCAACAGCTTTCCGACGCCGCCACCGGCGCGACGGAAGCCGGGGCGGGCGATGGCGTGCTTGGCACCGATCCCGAGAGCGGCGAGCAGGTGTTCATGAAGAGCGGCCGTTTTGGGCCCTATGTCCAGCTCGGCGAAGGCAAGGAGCCGAAACGCTCCAGCCTGCCGAAGGGCGCGACACCGGCCTCGGTTACGCTGGAGCGGGCGTTGCAATTGCTGTCGCTGCCGCGGCTCATCGGCCTGCATCCGGAAACGGGTGAGCCGATCACGGCAGGACTCGGCCGCTATGGCCCGTTCGTGCTGCACGACGGCAAATACGCGAACCTCTCCGACCCGGAAGAAGTGTTCTCGGTCGGCATCAACCGTGCCGTCGATCTGCTGGCGGCGAAAGCCGCAGGCGGCGGACGGCGTGGGGCGGCGGTGGCCGCGCTCAAGACATTTGAGCATGCCGACGGCCCGATCACGGTGCGCGAGGGCAAATACGGCCCCTACGTCAACCAGGGCAAGATCAACGCCACCCTGCCCAAGACGCTGAAGCCCGAAGACGTAACCCTGGAACAGGCGGTCGAACTGCTCGTTGCTCGTGCTGCGGTGACGGGCACCAAACCCGCTCGCGGCAAGAAGCCGGTAACCAAGACTGCCGCGGCCAAG
>JAQGKB010000226.1 GCA_028290345.1 Hyphomicrobiales bacterium
ACGGCCTTCCTGCCACTGTCGGTCAGTATTGCACCGCTTAACGACGTGCGCGTCCGCAAAGCGATCGCGCTCGCAATCGACCGGAAGGCATTCATCGGCAGCATCGTAAGCGACAAGACCCAACTCGCAAAAGAAATAGTCCTGCCGATCGTCGATGGCTACAATTCCGGTGTCAAGGAATGGCCCTACGACCCTGATCAGGCCAAGGCGCTGCTCGCGGCAGCCAAGGCGGACGGCATTCCGGTCGACGTCCAGATCCGCATCCTTGCTCGGCCGAAGTTCATGCCCAACATCGATGATATTGTTGCCGCGCTCACGCAGATGTGGGAGGCCGTCGGTCTCAACGTCAAGCCGCAGTTCATCGAAGGCGCAGGGTTCAATGTTGCCGCGCGCAAGCCGTGGGCGAGTGACCGTCCACCGACCATCACGCTGCAATTGCATGACAATGCGATTGGCGATGCCGGGTTTTCGGTGTTCTCAAAATACGACTCGAAGGGCGTCAACAGCGAGATCGTCGACCCGAAAATGGACAGCTTGATTGACCAGGCTAGCCGTGCCACGGGCGCAGATCGCACGAAGACCCATCAGGAAATCTTCCGCATGGCCAACGAGGACATCATCGCCGATATCCCCTTGTTCCACATGGTGGCGTATTCCCGGGTTGGGCCTCGGATCGCATTTCAACCGACCTCGCTGACTAACAACCAGCTCGATCTCGCATCGATAACCTTCAAATAGGCATGGCCGCCAGGACTGGAATTCGAAGGTGATCGAACAAATGGGAGCTCTATCAGGCCATATCGCCAAGCGCGTCCTGCACAGCGTACTGGCGTTGATCGGGCTCCTGGTACTGGTCTTTTTTCTGGCGCGGCTCACAGGCAATCCGGCGGATCTCTATCTGCCGATCGATGCCGCGCCGGAGTTGCGCCAGCAATTTTCCGCCGAGCATGGGTTCAATGATCCTGTGATCGAGCAGTTTGGCCACTACGTCGGCGCTGCCTTGCACCTTGATTTCGGTCAGTCGCTGCGGGATGGCCGTCCGGCGCTTGCCATCGTACTGGCCGGCGCGCCATGGACGCTCATGCTTGCAGCTATCACCATGGTGATTTCGCTGGCGTTGGGTATCGTCATCGGCTCGCTGGCCGCAGCCAAACCTGGTGGGCTCTTTGATCGGGTGACGACGTTCCTGTCGTTGATGGGGGTGGCTGCGCCGAATTTTTGGATCGGCATTGTCGGGATTCTAGTCTTTGCCATTTGGCTTCGGGTGTTGCCGACGTCCGGCACCGGCGGCCCACTGTATTGGATTCTTCCGGTGACGGTATTGGCGCTGCGACCTTGCGGAATCCTGGCGCAAGTCGTGCGGGCCTCAATGATCGGTGCGCTGTCGTCGGGGTATGTGAAAACGGCCCGTGCGAAGGGCGTGCGTCGCCGTTCGATCATTTTCGTCCACACGCTTCGAAATGCAATGTTGCCCGTGATCACCGTCGCCGGCGACCAGGCCGCGTCCCTGGTCAACGGCGCGGTTATTGTAGAGACCATGTTCGGGTTTCCGGGTATCGGCCACATCATGATCGACGCGATCCTCTATCGCGACTTCGCTGTCGTCCAGGCGACGGTTCTAGTAATCGCAGTAGCTGTCTTCATCCTCAACCTCGTGATCGACTTTGCCTACGCAGCCCTCGATCCCCGCGTACGTGCGTGAGGCTGGCGCCATGACCTCGGTTCCCTCGTCAACACCGGACCAGCAAACGCTCAAGGTAAAGGCAACGCCTGTCCTTACGCTGCTCTACCACGACAAACTCGCTTTCGTGTCTGCCATTTTCCTTGTGATCGTGATCCTTTGCGCCCTCCTGGGTGGCCCACTGTTTTCTGGCCCCGCCAACGCGATGAATTTGGGGTTGCGCCGCGCCCCACCTTTCACCATGCAGCATGGTTTTCTGTACATTCTTGGAGGCGACACGCTGGGCCGGAGCATTTTCGCGCGCATCATCGTTGCGAGCCAAGACACGCTCGCTGTCTCGGCCGGGGCGGTGTTCTGCTCGGTCATCGTGGGCACGCTGCTGGGTCTCATAGCCGGACTGAAGGACGGCTGGATCGGCACCTTGATCATGCGCTGCGCCGACGTCGTGATGAGCTTCCCTTCCCTGCTTCTGGCGCTGATTATCCTCTACATACTGGGGCCCAGTGTTCCAAACGTCATCATCGTTCTCGCCATCACCCGGGTGCCGGTCTATCTGCGGACCGTTCGTGCCGAAGTGCTGGAAATCCGCCAGCGCATGTTTGTTCTGGCCGCGCGATCTATGGCTGCGAATTCCTTGCAAGTCGTAAGCAAGCACATCCTGCCGGTCGTACGTCCGACACTGATCACACTGGCGATGCTCGACTTTGCCTTTATCATGCTGACGGAATCCAGTCTGACGTTCCTCGGACTGGGCATTCAGCCTCCTGACATCACCTGGGGACTGATGGTTTCACAGGGGCAGAACTATCTGGTCGCTGCCTGGTGGATTTCGTTCTGGCCAGGCGCTGCCATCATGCTCACCACGATATCCCTCTGCCTGCTCGGCAATTGGGTGCGGGTGGCAAGTGATCCTCGACATCGCTGGCGGCTCGAATGACTGAGCGCGACAGGGCGACCTTAGGCGATGAGAGCCGGACAATGAGCCACGAACGACATCTGCTCGAGGTCAAGAACCTCAGCGTCAATTTCCACACCGGACAGGGCGATGTGCAAGCGGTTCGTGACGTGAGCTTCCATGTCGACCGCGGAGAAACGCTGGCGATCCTGGGGGAAAGCGGGTCGGGCAAGAGCGTAAGCGCGGCCGCGATCATGGATTTGATTGACTCGCCACCTGGTCGCATCAGCTCGGGCGAGATCCTGTTCGACGGTCAGGACCTGCTGAAGATCGGCGAGGAAGCACGACGCAGGATCAACGGCCGCCGCATTGCCATGATCTTCCAGGACCCGCTCGCAGCACTCAATCCGGTTTATTCGGTCGGGTGGCAGACTAAGGAAGCACTTAGCGTCCATCGACTGGAGCGCGGCAACGAACGGGAGGTCGCTATCAGCCTTCTCGACCGGGTCGGGATACCTGACCCGGAGAGGCGTAGCACCAGCTATCCGCACCAGTTCTCCGGCGGC
>JAQGKB010000216.1 GCA_028290345.1 Hyphomicrobiales bacterium
GGGTTCGAGACGCAGGGTCAGGGGTGAGCATCGAACGGCGTCGGTGCATCGATCACCCGCCAAGTCGACGGACAGCAGATACGCGGCCGCCTATCCCGCCAGACGAACGTCACGCGCAGCCTTGCCTATGTCGGTTCGCCCGGCAGGCAGCCGTTCGGAAGCTGTGAGGAACACGAGAACTCGACATAAATAAAGTATTAACCATAATTAACTTTGCGTAATCAATTGTTGACCTTATCTGCCGGAGTTTGACGGGACATTTGCGGAGATTTTACCGATGCGACAGCCGCCAAGACTTTAGATAGACTTTAATTCAATTGCGAAATGTGCAAGCGAAACCGACTGCTGCACGATCCGGCAGCCAGTTGGGGCGGGGAACGATCCGGGGACGTTCCGTCGCTCATTGCCCCGTGGCTGCGCCCGTCGCCACGGGATCGAACTCCAGCAGGTCGACGCCCCCCGCGAAGGAGGCCTGCGCCGTTTGCTTGTGGGCTGACGAGATCTGGGTGAGGACAGCGGCTTTCATGGGGGGCTGCACGTCCTTGAGGAGGAGGAAGACGCGGCGGCCCTCGAGGCTTGCCAGCTGCAGGTCGGTGGGCCGGTAGAGGGCCGAGAAGCAGTTCGGGGGAACCCGCTGATAATAGTTCAGTGGCGTCGCGTAGTAATTCATCGCGACGAGCAGGCAGTCATTGCCGTGCATGTCTTGCTGCAAGCGCGCCGCAATACCCCGCCAGTCCTCCCGCGCCCCGTACCAGTGCGAAATGGTCAGCAGCGAACTGGCGATCAGCGCAATCGCCACGACGGCGAATATCTTGCGCTGCCAGGCGATCGCAGCAAAGCCGACGCTCAAGGCTATGACCATCGCCGGGAGCGAGACCATGCCGTAGCGTGCGATGAAGACGGGCTGGACCACGATCGAGACCAGGACGCCCATCGCGATCGGAAGCACCGCCCAGGTCCAGAGAACCCAGGCCTTCTTGTTCCAGAGGCCGAGCATCACCAGGGCGAGCGCGATGCCGATGATCATGATCCGGGTCTGGCCGGCGGTGATCCGCGACAGATCGTCGGATAGAGTTTGAAATGTTGGGCGGGGAGCCCAGAACCCGGCCGCGGCCACATGTCGTGCCCGGCGCAGGAAGATCAGCAGCCACGGTGAAAATAGGACCCCGATGGCGAGCTGGACGAGCGCCCATTTCCAGATCTGCCGCCGCAAAGGGGAAAACAGCACCGCGAGCCCGCTGCCGAACCCGATCGAAAGCCAGCCCAGCACGCCGTAGTAGTGGGAATAAACCAGCGCGGTGCCCGCCAGCACGCTCATAAGTCCCCAGCGCCGGGTCGGTTCTTCCAGGAAGCGGATCGAGGTGCCGGCGAACAGGGTCGCGAACAGCCCGAGGAACGCATATTGGCGCGCGTCCTGCGAGTAGAAGATGTGGAAGCCGGAGAGGGCCAGCACCACCGCGGCGAGCAGGCCCGCCTTCCGCCCGCCCAGCATCGCGCCGACCCAGTACACGGCGGCGCAGGTCAGCACGCCGGCCACCGCCGAGGGCAGGCGGAGCGCGAATTCGCTGTCGCCGAAAAGCTTGATCGTCACCCACAGCGCAAGATTGTGGAGCGGCGGGTAGTTGTCGGCGGCGGTCGAGGAGATCAGCTGGCGCAGGGTCGAATTCGATTGCTGCCAGGATACCGCCTCGTCGAGCCAGATGCTGGCGTGCCCGAGGGTGAGGAACCGCAGCGCGGCGGCGAGGCAGACGATCAGCAGCAGCAGCACGCTTGCCGTGCGCCCTCCTGGTTCCCAGCCGTTTGTGGTCGGACCGATGACGTTCATCGGTCGACAAACATTACGGGATAGCGCCTCCAGTCAACCTACCCTTTCGAGGGTCATTCCTGCAGGCTACCGGCCAGATGAGGGCGGCGCTGACCCGGCGGCGGGCCCAGTGGGCGGGCCAAGATGTCGCACCGGGTGCGCGAAAACCATCCTTGAACAGCCCGGTGGCCGCGCCAATCTGGAAAACTGTCTACTCCGACAAAGCGTCTCGCTCCCTGCGGCAGATGCCCCGGCACGCGGCCATCCCGCCGCGTGATCGATGCTGCACGGGCGCCGTTCGCGGCCGGACTATCTCGAGACTAACCTCTCGAAACCATAGGAGATTACGTTGAAGACTCAAGCAACGCTGGCATCCACCGCCCCCGCGGGTGCCTTCATACTCAGGCTCGTGCTCGTCGGGTTCTGGGTGGTTCACTGGTGGTACAAGGTCGGCTTTCACGGCATGCCGGCCACGCAGGCATTCTTCGTTAGCCTGGGATTGCCTGCCTGGCTGGCCTGGTTCGACATATCCTACGAGGTGCTGATCGCAGCCATGCTGCTGACCGGGACTTTCATCTGGTTCGCCACCATCACCAGCCTGCCCATCCTGATCGCATCGATGATCATCTACAGCCACAACGGCTTCTACTTTCCAACCGGCGGCATCGAGCTGCCCATCCTGTGGGCGCTGATGCAAGTGGTGCTCGCCCTCGTCGGTCCGGGGCTCTATGAGCTGAAGCTGCCCGATTGGGCGAACTGGCCCATGCATCGCATCCGGTTGGCCTCGCAAAGTGAGCATCCCGTCGCGGCCGAACGGCGAGCCGCCTAGCGGCAAGTTGGGACTCGGGCGGGCGAGAAAGCTGCCGACAGGTCTTTCTCGCCCCTCCGCCCGTCAACCCGGGATACTCGCCACGTCCTTCGCTGCCGGACACATCCAGAAATAAACATTAGCGATACGTTAACTGGATGAGCGTCATGTTGCCGCGGATGATTTGATCCTGGAGACGTCAGAAATGATTGCGGCCATCCAGAGCGCCAACCAAATCTCGCCGGTCAATGAACGGATCTATCGCCAAAGCAATCTGCTTGGCGATTGGAAGGGGACCTGGTCGAAAACGCACCAGACCATCGACTTCAAGGTCCTGAACATCAGGGGCACCAAGGCGCAAATCGAGTATACCCACAACGATCGTACGGAGAGGGGCTTCGGCACCGTCAACGGCACTACGCTCAACTTCGGCAATGTCACGATCGCCACCCATGACGGAAAAACCGGGGCCATGCAGTCTGTGGTTGGCTCAGCGGTAATGAACGGCAGCCTCGTGAAGTCACGCTCGTAGCGTTTAAGTGATACCGCACTGGCGATGTGAACTTAGCCCGGTCAGCGCAGCCGACAACTCCTCGGGCGGGGCTTGGGCCTAAGCCACGTTCGCCCGCTCGGGCTGCGCAATGGCCTGTTGGCGAGAAAGATGAACATCCCCCCACTCGTGGAGTGCGCGCATGACATGGCCCAGGGATTG
>JAQGKB010000327.1 GCA_028290345.1 Hyphomicrobiales bacterium
TTTTGGAAATTGGCTGCGGCGACGGGACGTTCATGCTGGCGGTCGCAAAAAGGCTGGCCGGGGCATGGCCTGGCGTCGAACTGGTGCTCCTCGACCAGGCGGATCTGGTCTCGGTCAAGATGCGCGATGGCTTTCAAAGGCTCGGTTGGAACGCCGAGGTGGTCACAACGGATATCTTCGCGTGGCTGGGCAAGTCCGATGGTGCTCGTTTCGACGTTACGACCGCCAACCTGTTCCTGCATCATTTCACGGACGAGGAGCTGTCGGGACTCTTGGCGGTCACGCAAACTCTATCGCCAGTTTTTGTCGCCACCGAGCCGCAGCGGAACAGCCTCGCCTTGGGTGCTGCTCGCCTACTCAGCGCGATCGGGGCCAACCAGGTGACACTGCACGATGCGGCGGCAAGCGTTCGAGCCGGCTTTGCAGGAAATGAGCTCTCGGCGCTATGGCCAAAGGGCACGAATGATCGTCTTGGCGAACGACACATTGGCCCGTTCACCCACGTCTTTTCCGCCCAACGAATATCGGAAGCGGCACCGTGAGGTACGATGCCATCGTCATCGGGGGTGGCCCGTCGGGTTCGTCGACGGCAATCGCCTTGGCCCAGCAGGGCCGAGCAGTGGCGATCGTCGAGCGAGCCGAATTTCCACGTCGCAAGGTGTGCGGGGAATTCATTTCGGCAGTCAATCTACAACTCTTGGACAGACTGGGCGTTGGCGACGCCGTACGGGCAAACGCCGGTCCCGCGGTGGAGCGATTGGCCCTGTTTGCATCCGGTCCCGGCATCGAGGCGGGAATGCCCCGCGCCAGGATCAACCCTTTCGGCCGCGCACTCGGCCGCGATGTGCTGGATACCATGTTGCTGCAGGCGGCACGCGACGTCGGCGTGGACGTGTTCCAGCCATGGCGAGCGGTCGAAATGGCCGGGGCGGGCGAGCACAAGTCGATCCGCATTGATGCAAGCGGCCAAAGCTGCAACTTGATCGCCCCCGTGGTAATTGCGGCGCACGGCTCGTGGGAACCGGGCAAGCTTCCCAGCAATCTGAAAAAGACCAATGACGATTTGGATTGCTTCGGTTTCAAGGCATACTTCAGAGGCGCGGCGTTGGCCTCCAATCTCATGCCACTGCTGGCCTTCCCCGGTGGCTATGGCGGCATGGTCTGGACGGATCAGGACCGAATATCGCTCTCTTGCTGCATGCGCCGTGGGGCATTGGCGGAAATCCGCAAGGCCGGCGGCAACCTGCCAGTTGGCCAAGCCGTCTACCGCCACATCCTGGCCGCTTGCCCCGGCGTTGCACTGGCTTTGGCCGACGCCACCATAGACGGCGATTGGCTTGCCGCCGGCCCGATCCGGCCGGGCATCCGGCCGCGTTATGCCGATGACATTTTCCGGGTTGGCAATCTCGCGGGTGAGTCCCATCCCATCATTGCCGAAGGGATTTCAATGGCGCTGCAATCCGGTTGGCTCCTCGCAGCCGAATTGGGCAGTGTTGCCGACTGGGGGCAGGGCGGCCGCGCCGAGGCCGGTCGGCGCTACGCCAAGGCGTGGCGGAAACAGTTCGCTACCCGGATTTGCCTGGCTTCGGTATTGGCCGCCCTAGCTGGGTTGCCGCCGACGGCAGACCTGATGCGGCGCGTGGTCACTCTGTTTCCGGCCGCCCTGTCGCTTGGCGCACGTCTGAGCGGCAAGACAAGAAACGTGCCCAGATTGGCCGGCAGCCGGCATCAAGCCTGATCGGCCGATGCCTTCCTCTACATCACCGCCGCCGCCTCAGGCGACCGGCCGAGCATCTTGCCGGTCAAAGCCACCACGGCAGCCTCTTTGCCGTCAGCGCCGGCGCAAAAGGCCTGACGCTTCCACCATCGGCGGGTAGCAGGCCTCAGGCGGCCACCTCATAAGTTCAGACTGGTCCGATCGGACTGCCGACGGTCAGGTGCGTACCGCTGTCGATAACGATCAGTTGGCCGGTGATGCAATTCGCGCCGGTCGACAGCCAGAAAATGGTCTCGGCGACGTCGGCCGCCGTGGGGATAGTCTTGAGCGGGGCGATCGCCGCAACGCGCTTTTTGAAGGCCTCGTAGGAACTCTCGCTTTGCCACGCCAGCGCCCAGGACGTATCGACGAAGCCGGGGCACACAGCGTTGACACGGATCTGCGGTGCGAGCGAGCGGGCGAGGCCCAAAGTCATGGTGTTGAGTGCGCCCTTGGACGCGGCGTAGGCCAGTGAAGAGCCATCGCCGGAGATTGCGGAATCCGACGAGACGTTGACGATCGCCGCGGCGGGCGAGCGTTGCAAATGTGGGGCTGCAGCGCGGATCATCTGGTAGGTGCCCGCGACATTGACGCCGTAGATGCGCAAGAAATCCGCCATGCTCAATGCATCGAGGTCGGACGCATTGGCGTAGCGTGTCACGCCCGCATTGTTGACCAGCACGTCGATGCGGCCGAAGGCATCTGCTGCGGCCTTGGCAATCGCGATGCAATCCTCGTCGCGGGACACGTCGCCCTGCGCGATGATGGCCGAGACGCCAAGGCGGCGGCAGCTTTCGGCGACCGCTTCGGCGCCATCGGCGTTGCTGCTGAAATTGACGACCACATCGAAGCCCGCCCGCGCAAAGCGTTTCGCGCTCGCTGCCCCAATCCCGGAGCCTGCTCCGGTGACCACCGCGCAGGGACGCTGCTTGTCATTTTCCATCGCTGTTCGCCTCGTGCGGTTCTGATTGGTTGGCCGGTGCAACCACGCCAAGCCCACCTACGCAGACATATTTGATCTCGAGATAGTCTTCGATGCCGTATTTCGAGCCTTCCCGGCCCGTGCCGGATTGCTTGAAGCCGCCGAACGGAGCGACCTCGGTCGTCACCAGCCCCTCATTGACCCCGACGATGCCATAATCGAGCCGCTCGGAAACCCTGAAGACCCGGCCCAGATCGTTGGTATGGAAATAGGCGGCGAGGCCGAACTCGGTGTCGTTGGCGAGGCGGATGGCTTCGTCTTCGGTCTGGAATTTGAACACCGGCGCGACCGGGCCGAAGATTTCCTCGCGCGCCAGTTTCATCGCCGCATTAGCGTCGGCGATGACGGTGGGCGAATAGAACGTCCCGCCAAGCGCATGGCGCCGGCCGCCGGTAACGACGCGTCCGCCGTTCTGCACGGCATCGGCAACGAAGCTTTCGACCTTCGCCAGCGCGTTGCTATCGATGAGCGGGCCTTGCTGCACGTCGGGTTCCCGGCCGTCACCGAGTTTTAGCGCCGCTGCCGCTGCCGCAAGCTTTTCCACGAACTGGTCGTAGACGGGCGCCTGCGCATAGAAGCGATTGACGCAGACGCAAGTCTGGCCGGCATTGCGGAATTTGCCCTCGATGGCGCCCGCCACCGCTCGGTCGATATCGGCATCGTCGAACACCAGGAATGGCGCGTTGCCGCCAAGTTCCATCGAGACTTTCTTGACGGTGCCCGACGCCTGCTGGATCAGTTTCTTGCCGACTGCCGTCGACCCGGTGAAGGTGATCTTGCGCACGAGCGGGTTGGAGGTGAGTTCGCCGCCGATCTCGGTTGCCGACCCCGTCACGATGTTGACCACCCCGCTCGGAAAGCCAGCCGCTTCGCAGAGGGCGCCCCAGGCAAGGCCAGAAAACGGCGTTTGCGGCGCGGGTTTGGCGACGACGGTGCAGCCTGCGGCAAGCGCCGGGCCGAGTTTGCGCGCCAGCATCGAGGACGGAAAGTTCCACGGCGTAATCGCGCCCACCACGCCGACCGGTTGCTTGGTGACCAGCACGCGCCGGTCGCGCCACGGCGATGGAATGATATCGCCGTAGACGCGCCTTGCTTCCTCGGCGAACCAGAGGATATAGGCCGCGCTCATGCCGATCTCACCTCGCGCTTCGGCCAGCGGCTTGCCCTGTTCGGAGGTCAAGAGCTCCGCCAGAGCCTCGCGATTGTCGAGCAGTAAATCGTGCAGGTGGCGCAGCAGCACCGCGCGTTCGTTGCCAGTCAGTGCCCGGGACTCGTCGAAGGCTTGGCTTGCGGCCTCGATGGCGCGCCTGGTTTCGGCGGCACCGGCGTCGGGGACCGTGCCGATCCGTTCGCCGGTCGCCGGGTTGATGACATCGAGCGTGCGGCCGCTATCGGCGCTGAGCCATTGGCCGGCAATATGGATCTGCTGGCGTTTCCATTGCGACGGCATCGGTACCCCTCAAGTTCTGAAACACAGCCGCCAAGCGGGCAGCTACTTGATCGCGCCCTGGGTGATGCCGGCGATGAAATGGCGCGACAGGATGACGTAGAGCAGCGTTATCGGCAGGGCAGCGAAGGTCAGCCCAGTGAACAGCACACCCCAATCAGTCACGAACTCGCCCATGAACACCGTCAGTCCCTGCGGCAGGGTCTTCAGGTTGTCGGAGGTGATCAGGATGAGCGGGAAGAAGAAGTCGTTCCAAATCGGCACGGCGTTCTGGATTGCGACTATGACCATGGCGGGGCGCGCCAGCGGCAGCATGATCTTGAGCATGATCAGCAGCTCGTTGGCGCCGTCGATGCGGGCGGACTCCTCCAGCTCGCGCGGCAGCGAGCGCAGGAAGCCGGTCATGATGAAGACCGCAGAGGGAAGACCCATAGCAACATAGACCAGTACCAGCCCGGCATAGCTATCGACGAGATGCAGCGCATCGAGTTGGATGAACAGCGGGATGATGGCAAGCTTCAACGGCACGGTCATGCCGCTGAGGAAGAACATCAGCATGAAGGCGCCGAGCTTGAACTTGTAGCGGGCGATGGCATAGGCCGCCATGGTGCCGAACAGCAGGATCAGGAGGATAGAAGCGCCGGTCACGCCCACGGAATTGGCGAGATACTGGACGAAGTTTGTTCCCGTCCAAACCTTGGTGATGTTGTCGAAGTTTGGGTTCTCCGGCAGCGAAAACGGCGAGGTGAAGATTTCCGCATTGGTCTTGAACGAGGACATGACCATGACGAAAAGGGGATAGAGCATGATGAAGGCGTTGAGCAGAAGCAGGGCCTGGATGGCGCCGTTCTTCATGAATTCGCCGGGCTGCTTGATCACTGGCATGCGGCGGGTTTTCGGATTCAAATCCATCACCATCAGATTTCGATTTCGCGGCGGCGCAGGTAGCGCAGGGCGACGAACGTCACACCGGCGACCACCAGGAACATGAGCACGGCGAGGGCGCTGCCCTGGCCGAAGTCCTGGATGCCGCTGGTGACGCTGCCGAAGGCCGTGCGGTAGAAATAGAGCCCCAGCACGTCGGTCGAACCGCCGGGCGATCCCGTCAAGCCGGCCATCACGAAGGGCAGTTCGAACCAGTTGAAGCTGCCAATGAAGGTGAGGATCACCACGATGGTCACGCTCGGCGCGATCAGCGGCCAGATGATGTGCTTGAGCAGGTCCCAATCGCCCGCCCCATCCAGTCGCGCCGCCTCGAGCACTTCCTGGCCGACGCGCTGCATGCCGGCGAGCAGGACCAGCGTCGGAAAGCCGATCCAGTGCCAGACATTGGCAAAGATGATGCTGCCGAGCGCGGTGGTTTCATTGCCGAGCCAGGCAGGTCCCTGGATGCCGATGAGCATCAGTGCGCCGTTCACCAGCCCGAAGAGTGGGTGCAGCAGCAGCTTCCATAGAAAGCCGACGATGACGGCGGACAGCACGACCGGCAGAAACACGATGACCTGATGCACGCGGTGCCCGGGCAGGGCCTTCAGCAGCCCGAATGCGATCAGGAAGGCAATGCCGTTCTCGAAGACCATCAGGGCGCAGAACACGATGACGTTGTGATAGAGCGCGTTGTAGGTCCAGTCGCTGAACGGGGATTCGAACAGCACCTGGCGGAAATTTTCGAAGCCGACGAAGTTGGCCGGCTTCAGCCCGTTGAAATCGTAGAACGCGAAGCGGAAGGCTGAAATCAGCGGCCAGACCACGAAGAGGGTCATGACCAGGGTCGCAGGCAGCAGCAGGAAGGCGATCCAGAGCGATCGGCGCGACAATAACCTGGAAATGAAGCGCCGATCCTTCGTCATTCTACTTGCCCTGGAAGGGTTTGTACCACTTTGCAAGGCCGCCGGTTACATCGGCCCCGAGTTGGTCAGGCGTGATGCTGCCGGACATCATCTTGGTGATGTCGCCCTGCAGCAGTTCCGAGCCGGTCGGCTTTTGGAAGCGGAAATACACCACGTTGATATGCGGCATCGCCGTTGCATTGAGTTTGGCGACGTTGGCAAGCAGCGGATCGTTGATCACCACGCCGTTGATTGGCGAGATGTTGCCGAGCAGGGCGGAGAACTTGTCGCCGAACTGCTTAGTGCCCATCCAGGCGACGAGTTTCAGTGCCGCTTCCTTGTTCGGCGAAGCAGCGTTGACCGCATAGCCGCCGTCGAAGAACTTTGTCACCATCGGCGTATCGCCGGTCTTGGCGGCCGGAGGTGCGATGAAGTCCATGTTGATCTTCGGATTCTGCGTCTTGTAGCTGGCGATATCGAAGCTGCCGCCGGCAAGCATTGCTGCGCGCCCGGAGAGGAACAACTGGCCGGCCGTGTCGTAATCCACGCCCTCGTAGCCGGTGGGCATATAGTCGCGCAGTTCGAGCAGGTGGTTGAGGGCCGCGACATAGCGCGGGTCCTTGAACGTTGCCTTGCCGCTCGTCAGGTCGCTGACGAATTGCGGGCCGAGGAACGGGTTGGTGAACACGGCAACGAACATCTCGTTGAACCAGCTGGTGCCGAGGCCATTGGCCAGTGGCGTGATGCCCTTGGCCTTGAGCGCCTTGCTGACGGTGATGAATTCGTCCCAGGTGGTCGGCGGGGTCAGCCCGGCCTTGGCGAACACGTCCTTGTTGATGAAGAGGCCAAGGGTCTGGGAGGCGAAGGGGAGCGAATAGACCTTGCCGTCGCCGCGATAGGTGCCGCCAATCAGCGCATCGGCCGGCATGTTGGCCAGAGACGGCATGTTGCCGGCTTCCTGCGGCACGAAATATCCGGCCTTCACGAACTGCTCGAGCCAGCCATAGGCGTGGGTATGAATGACGTCGCCACCCTTGCCGGCCGCCAGAGCGGTCGAAACGATCGTCGGATAGTTCTCGTCGGGAAACGACTCGAACTTCACGTGGATGTCGGGGTTGGCCTTAGTGAAATCGGAAAACAGCTCGTTGTAGGCCGCCTTGTCTTCCTGGCGCCAGGTCCAGAAGGAAATGTCGGTAGCAAAGGCAACGCTTGCGGCGAGCCCCCAGGCGACAGTCGCCGCCAGAAAAGTGCGTCCAATTTTTCTAGTGTTCATACCCATCTCCCTTTGTGCCGGGTAGCGCTCTTGACGGCCAGTACGAAATCATAGTTCTT
>JAQGKB010000336.1 GCA_028290345.1 Hyphomicrobiales bacterium
GCTTCGGCATCAAGACCGCGGACGACGCGGCAACCATCGGCAAGCATGCCGACGGTATCGTCGTCGGCTCTGTATTGGTCGACGCCATCGGCGATAGCCTGGTTGATGGCAAGGCCACGGCAGGCACGGTCGCTGCAGCCTGCGAGATGGTTGGCGCCTTGTCGGCGGGGGTGCGGCGCGCCCGGAACTGACGGGGTTTTCCTCACGGTCCTTTGCACGCGGGCTTCCGCCCTGATAACATCCGCCACAATCATTATATAAAGCCGGAGCCGGCGCAGCATTTGCGCGCCCGCGGGCAGGACCAGGAAACAAGGCAAAGCCAATGAGCTGGATCAACAACGTCATCCCCCCGAAAATCCGCTCGTTCCTCAACAAGCGCGAAACGCCGGAAAACCTCTGGGTCAAGGATCCGGAGTCGGGTGAGATGGTGTTTTACCGCGATCTCGAGGCGAACCAGTGGGTAGTGCCCAATTCGGGCTACCACATGAAGATCAAGGCCAGCGACCGGCTGGCCAATTTTCTCGACGACGGCAAATACGATACCGTGCCGCTGCCCGCCGTGACGCTGGACCCGCTGAAATTCCGCGACCAGAAGCGCTATGTCGACCGGCTGAAGGAAAATCGCGCCAAGACCGGCATGGAAGACGCCGTGCTGGTGGCAACCGGCAAGCTCTACGGCAAGGACGTGACTGTTGCCGTGCAGGATTTCGACTTCCTCGGTGGCTCGCTCGGCATGGCTGCCGGTTCGGCGATCATCACCGGGCTTGAAACCGCCGAGCGGCGCAAGACGCCGTTCATCCTCTTCGTCGCCTCGGGCGGCGCGCGCATGCAGGAAGGCACGCTGTCACTGATTCAGATGCCGCGCACCACCGTCGCGGTGTTGCGCCTGCGCGAGGCCGGGCTGCCGTTCTTCGTGGTGTTCACCAACCCGACGACGGGCGGCGTGACCGCGTCCTACGCCATGCTGGGCGACGTGCAGCTGGCCGAACCCGGCGCGCTGATCTGCTTTGCCGGGCCGCGCGTCATCGAGCAGACCATCCGCGAAAAGCTGCCCAAGGGATTCCAGCGCTCCGAATATCTCTACGAGCACGGCATGGTCGATATGGTCGTGCACCGGCACAACCTGCGCTCCACCATCGGCTCGCTTTCGGCGATCCTGACGCGCACCGACGCGCCGGCCGAACTCAGCGCAACCGCCCCCGCGGCCCGCTTTTCGATGCGCGACGTGATCGTTGCCGCCGAAGGCGACGACGACCTGATCACCGCCCCACCGGAAGCCGCGCACGCGGAGTAAGCGGGGCCCATCCCCCGCATTCGTCATCCTCGGGCTCGACCCGGGGACCCGACTGCCTCCACGGCTCGACGACCCCCACCCTTGATCCCTCCCCGTAAGGGGGAGGGAGACGCAGCGCCCGTGCAAGATTGCTGAAGAGACAGCGCTTCCAGCGCTCCGTGCCCCTTGTGGGTAGGGAAGGCGGCAGCAAGGGTGGGGGTGGCAGCTTGCGCAGCGCCAAGAAGTCCGGCCTGCCCAATAAACCGGGCAATCCATCTTTCCTGGCCGCAGCAAAGCAATTCCCGCCCTGTCGCGAATCCAATATGAGTGTGGCTCCCCGCACCAGGCCGAAGCCGAAATGTCCCGTACCGATGCCATCCTGAAGCGCCTGTTGGCGCTGCACCCCAAGCTGATCGATCTGAGCCTCGTTCGCATGCTACGGCTGCTCGACGACATGGGCCGGCCGCAGGATCGGCTGCCGCCAGTGATCCATGTCGCGGGCACCAATGGCAAAGGCTCGACCATCGCCTATCTGCGCGCCTTCCTCGAAGCCGCGGGCAAGACGGTGCACGTCTACAATTCGCCGCATCTGGTGCGCTTCAACGAACGCATCCGGCTGGCGGGGAAGCTGGTTTCGACGCGCCAGCTCAATGAAGCGCTGGAGGCTTGCGAAGAGATCAACGCCGGCAAGACCATCACCTTCTT
Organism: Hyphomicrobiales bacterium; assembly: GCA_028290345.1. GTDB lineage: Bacteria > Pseudomonadota > Alphaproteobacteria > Rhizobiales > Devosiaceae > JAQGKB01. Next base: position 1,979 of record JAQGKB010000336.1, read on the forward strand.
CGAGATCACCACGGCGGCGGCGTTCAAGCTGTTTGCCGAGGTGCCGGCCGATTACCTGCTGCTGGAGGTCGGCATGGGCGGGGATTTCGATTCGACCAACGTGGTCGAGCATCCGCTGGGGACGATCATCACGCCGGTGGCGCTCGACCACCAGAGTTATCTTGGCAATACCATAAGCCTGATCGCCAACTCGAAAGCCGGTATTCTGAAGCGCGGCAGTCCGGCGGTGGTCGGACGGCAGACCGAGGAGGGCCTTGCTTCCATCGACGCGCAGGCGCGCAAACTCGGCGTGACGCCGTTCGTCGCGGGCAGCGATTTCGATGGCTATGCGCAGAATGGGCGGCTGGTTTATCAGGACGACCAAGGCTTGCTCGACCTGCCACCACCCGCCCTGATCGGTCCGCATCAATTCGAGAATGCGGCGCTGGCGATTGCCGCGGCGCGGCATTTCAAGCTGCCGCTGAGCGAGGCCCACCTCGCCGTCGGGTTGCGGCAGGTGACATGGCCGGCGCGGCTGACCCCGCTGAAGGGCAAGCTGCGCGACCTGCTGCCGCAAAATCAGGAACTCTGGCTTGATGGCGGCCACAATGCCCACGGTGCGGCGGCGCTCGAGGCGGCGCTCGCCGAAATGAATCGCGCCCGCCCGGCGCCGCTGGTGCTGATCATGGGAATGATGAACACCCGCGAACCGGCGGATTTTCTTGGACCCTTCAAGGGCGAGGTCAAAAAAGTGTTTGCGCTATCGATCCCGGGCGAGGCCAACGCCCACTCCGCAAAGACCATAGCGACGGCGGCGCGTGCAGCCGGGTTCGATGCCAGCCCAAAACGCTCGGTGATCTCGGCGTTGCAGGCGGCGGCGGAAATCCCGAAGGCGCGGGTGGTGATCTGCGGGTCGCTGTATCTTGCGGGCGACGTGCTGCACAAGAACGGGACGACGCCGGTGTGAACCTCCCCTCATGGTGAGGAGGGAGCGTAGCGACCCTCGAACCATGAAGCAGCGCACAATATCGCTCACCTCACCCACCTCACCGCTCCCTCATCTCCCCACCGCTCGTCACCCTCGTGCTCGACACGAGGGCCCAGACTGTCAGCGGTGGCGCTTACCATAAGCCTGGGTCCTCGCGTCGAGCGCGAGGATGACGAATGGTGGAGTGAGCGACATTGGTGCTGCCATAGTTCGAGGGGCGCCACGTTGCGGCACCTCGAACCGTGCGCCACCGCCCCTAAGTGTGGCTCTCCAGCCACTTGGTCAATTGCACGCGCGATTGGCCAGCGCCGACCTTGATGTCAGCGGGTTGGCCGTCCTTGAACACCATCAGCGTCGGCATGTTGCGCACGTTGTAGCGCACGACGGTCGCCGGATTGTCGGCAACATCGAGTTTTACGATCTTGACCCTGCCGGCCAGCGCCACCGTGAGGTCGTCGAGGATCGGATCCATGGCCTTGCAGGGGGCGCACCATTCGGCCCAGAAATCCACCAGCACCGGTTCGCTGGCGCCCAGCACCTCGGCGTCGAAAGTGGCGTCGGTTACCCGCAGGCTCATGATTTTCTCCATCGTCAAGGGCCGATGACGCTACTCCGAGTCGGAGCAGGCACAAAGGCATGGCTTTCCAACTACCCGCCGGGCAAAGAAAAACGCCGCCAGCAGGGCTGACGGCGTTTGAATTCTCAGGAGTCGCGCCAATTAGGCGGCGTGGCTGGTGAGCCATTTGGAGAGGCCGGCCTTGGGCGTTCCCGCGCCGATCTTCATGTCGGCGGCTTCGCCGCCCTTGAACAGGATCATCGTCGGGATCGAGCGCACGCCGTACGTTGCGGTGGTCGAGGGGTTCTCGTCAACGTTCAGCTTGACGATCTTCACCTTACCCTGCAGTTCGCTCGAGAGTTCTTCCAGCAAGGGTGCGATCGCGCGGCAAGGCCCGCACCACTCGGCCCAGAAATCAACGAGCACAGGCTCCTTGGAGTTCAGTACTTCCTCGCCAAAGTTGGCATCGGAAACGTGAGTTGTCATTGCATTTGCCTTTTGGTTGAAAGCGGTCGTTCTTTGAGCTTAAAAGTTGGTAAGAGTCCAGTAACTCTTCAAGCAGGTTCACCGGATGGTGAAGCCGGAGGTCGCTTCCGCCAGTTGGCTGTCGGGCAAAATCATAAGCAATTCCAAGTGCGTCCACAGGATAGCCGACTCGATCGCCAGCCCGGGGAAGAGCAGGCCTGCAACCAGTGCATAGAGGCCTAATTGCGTCAAATATGCCCGCGGCACCGCTGCGGCAGATATGGGCGGAACCGAGTCGGATTTGTAGTCGACAACAAGCACTTTGTCTTGATCGACAACCAGCCGATCGATGCGTCCGGCCAGCCGGATAGGGGCTCCATTGCGGTTTGCATCAACCAGGAATGGCACTTCGGCGCGACTATTGGGCCCGAAGAGGCCAGCCAGATCCGGGTGCGTCAGGATGGATACGGCTTTTGCGGCAATTGCCGCATGCCGCGAGGGCGAGTCGGGCAGCAATACCGGCATCGCCTTGTCGATCACCAGAGGCCAAGCGGCTGGCGCCACCTTGCCCAAATGCTGCAGCAGGGCATGCAGCGCCGTGCCTTCCTTGCGGGCGGCCTCCGCGTCCACCGTCTCTTCCAGCCGGGTCTCGAACACCCGATCACGGTCGGCGGGAGTGAAGGCCGACGATGGGCGGACGATGTCGCGTTGCACCGGCTTTGGTGGAGCGGCAAGG
>JAQGKB010000220.1 GCA_028290345.1 Hyphomicrobiales bacterium
GGATCAGTTCGACGAAATTGCAGGGCAGGTGGCGATTGTCCAACTGCTGCCGCAAGATACCCTCCCAGGCGTCGCGGCAGGCACCGCGAGAGCCTGGCAGGCAGAAGACGAAGGTGGTACCGATCAGCCCGGCAGTCGCCCGCGATTGCAGGCTGGAGGTGCCCACCGTCGTGGAAGAATATTGGTGGAACAGCACGGAAAAGCCTTCCATGCGCTTGTCGAACAATGGCTCGACCGCCTCGGGCGTCACATCGCGGCCGGAAAACCCGGTGCCCCCGGTGGTGAGCACGACGTCGATCTCCGGATCGGCGACGAAGCGCTGCACAGCGGCGCGGATCAATTGCACGTCATCAGGCACGACCACCCGCTCGGCGCACTTGTGGCCGTCTGCCTCCAGCATGGATTTGAGCAGCGCGCCCGCAGTGTCGGTCTCCAGCGTGCGCGTGTCGGAAACGGCAATCACGGCAATCGAAAGTGGAATGAACGGCTTGGCGGGATCGAGTTCCGACTTGAACATTTCTGGCCTCAGTTGACCGTTTCGGCCGGCATATCGCTATCCGCGCGCGGATCGAGCGCCACGGTTTCGGGGGTCTGGCCTTTGTCTGTCCATATAGCGCGGAACCGGGCCCGCCGCGAGCCCTTGACATGGGGCCGTGCCTGCATCCGCAGCATGGTGGTGATGGCCAGCGCGCCATGGAACGCCGCCGTGACGATGAACATGCCCACGGGCTTGAAGAGGTTCATCAGCGCCGGCGCGATGGCCGGCCCGATAGCGAGGCCCACGCCCATGATCAGCAGCATGCCACCGGAGATCTTGGCGAAATCGCCTTCCTTGGCGGAGTCGTTGGCATGCGCCACCGCGACCCCATAGATCGGGTAGGCAACAAAACCATAGAGCGCAAAAAGAATATATAGCAGCGGCCCGCCACGGGGATCGAGGATGACCAGCAGGGCGCCGACGATCGCCGCGATCCCGCTCATCACTACGATCACCTTACGGCGGTCCATCTTGTCCGACAGGCGCCCGAAAGGGATCTGCGAGGCAGCGCCGAGGATGATGGTAATGCACATCAGGTAGGAAATGCCGGCCGCATCGAGGTGTTGGCTGAAGCCGTAGACCGGCGCCAGCGTGCCGAAGGTGCCATTGGCCATGCCCACCGAAAACGCCGAGATCGCCGCGACCGGCGAGGTGCGATAGAGAAGTTTCAAATCGAGCTTTGCCGAAACCAGCGGACGCGGCTGCGGCTTCGAGGTCAGTGCGGTCGGCAACAGCGCGCAGATGAAGCTGATCGCCCCTATGACGAACGGCAGGTAGCCGGTGACGCCGGTCACCGACATCGCCAGTTGCCCCGCGGTCGATGCGGCCATGTTGATCGCCGAATAGACCGAAAAGATCGTGCCCCGGCTGCGGTTGTCGACCACTTCATTGAGCCAGCTCTCGACGATCATCGCCGCGCCGGCAAAACAGAAGCCGGACAGCGAGCGTAGCACGATCCAGCCGATGTCGTTGATCCAGAGCAAGTTCAAAAGGATGGTGATGGTGCCCAGCGCCGCCATGACCGAGTAGGAACGGATGTGGCCAACTCGCTTTACCAGCATCGGCACCAGGATCGAGCCGGCAACGAACCCGACCGACCAGCCGGTACCAATAAGCCCAAGTGCCAGAAGCGAAAAATGCTCTTCCGCGCCGCGCACCGAAAGCACCAGCCCCTGCAGGCCGCCCCCGAACATCAGGAGGGCAGAGCCAATCAACAGGGAGTATATCTTGACGACGGGAGACATGATGCTTTCTTGAAATAGAGAAGCAATAAAGGTGGGATCGGAGACTCGCCGACGCGTTCGAGTTGCACGTCAACTCAGACCAAATTCGGGCGGCAAAGACAATCCTAGTGTTATATTTCCTTGCTTAGCTCTTGCCTGGACCGCAGGCAGCCTCAAACCGGTTGATTGAAGCTGCCTGCAAATTGCCCGAGGGTGCCGAACGCCCGGTATTCGCGGCGGATCAGCGGCGAATATAGTCGTCCGCGGCGGCTATCTGCCGAATGGGCTTGGCCGGAATCCCTGCCGCAACCACGCGGGCGGGAATCGATTTGGTTACGACCGATCTGGCCCCGATCACGCTGTGATCGCCGATTTCGACACCGGGAAGCAGCAGCACTTCCCTGCCGATCCAGACATTGTTGCCGATCTTGATCGGCGCCGTCACCACGTCGCTGCCCTGCTCGATTTCGTGGTAATTGGTGTCGAAGATTTCGACGCGATCCCCGATCAGGCAGTGCCGGCCGATAGAAATGGAGACGCTGGAGACGATCACTACGCCATCATTGAGGAACGTGCGGTCCCCAATCGAAATTTCTGAGTCGGGGTTGGCCTTGAGCCGGACCGACTTCGAGACGCCCCTGAATTTGACGCCCGATCCCAAGGTAATCGAGCCCAGATTGGTAACGTTAGGCCACTTGCCGATAGCAACAATCTTGTCCGCAATAGCGACGCCGCGGATTTTCAACCGCAACGTGGCAAGCCGATCGACCACCCTCGGCCATAAATTGTGAAAGCGCATCGCGTCCGTTCTCCTGCAATTGCTCCCCCGGTCCAGCCAGGCCGACCCAGCGTTCAGCCGTCCAATCTCCTCTCGCCCGCCGAAATGTGCTTCTCGATCGCTGCCTTCAACGACAGCATGTCCCGCCAGGCTTGTGCTTTGGCGGCCGGCTGCCTCAGGAGGTACGCCGGGTGCAAGGTCGGCATGGCCTGCATGACATGGCCGTTTATCGTCAGCTCCCGCCATTGCCCGCGTGTTCGTGTAATGCCGGATTTGGTCTGAAACAGGGCTTGCGTCGGCACGTTACCGATCGTTACCAGGATTTTCGGCGCCACCAGTTCGATTTGCCGGAACAGGAACGGCTGGCAGCTGAGGATTTCCTGCGGGCTCGGTTCGCGATTGCCCGGTGGCCGCCACGGCACCATGTTGGCGTTATAGACCTTGCTTCGGTCCAGCCCGATCGATGCCAGCATGCGGTCGAGCAATTGCCCGGCCTTGCCGACGAAGGGTTTGCCGACCCGATCCTCTTCCGCCCCCGGTGCTTCGCCCACCAGCATGATCTCGGCCTCGGGGTTGCCATCCGAAAAGGCGATCTGGGTCGCCCGCAATTTCAGCGCGCATCCGTCATAGGCTTGCAGCGCCACCTTCAGCTCGTCGAGCGTCTGCGCGGCCGCCGCCAGCGCGTGCGCCTGCGACAGGTCGGTCTCGAGTGTGACGACGGTGGCCGGGGCTGCCACAGCAGCGGCGGCTGGAATCGGCTTGGGCCGGGGTGCGGCTTGCGACGCGGCGAAGCGATCCACGGGTGCTTCGCCGACCGCCAGATCGACCCCGGCGGCGCGGTACCAGTCGAGCGCCGCGAGCATTTCGGCGTCATTTAGCGGTCGATTTGCGGACATGATCTCTGTTATGTCACAGCCCTTCCGGCGCTGCCAGCGGCAGTGCGCTGAATTGGGATGACCATGGCTGTTGCCGGCGAGCGCGAAACTCTTTCGACCGATGTCGTGATCGTCGGCGCGGGGCCGGCCGGTCTGGCCGCGGCCATCCGCCTGAAGCAGGTTTCCCCGGACCTTTCGGTGACCGTGGTCGAAAAATCGGCCGAAATCGGCGGCCATATCCTTTCCGGCGCGGTGATGAATCCGGTTGGCCTCGATGCCTTGATCCCCGATTGGCGGCAGAAGGGCGCGCCGGTCGGACCGGCGGCCACTTCCGACCGCTTCCATTTTCTCACCGCTGGCCTCGATTTCGCGTTGCCCGGCCTGCTGATCCCGCCGCAGATGAAAACCGAGAACGGCGTCATCGTCAGCCTCGGCGAACTCTGCAAATGGCTCGGCGAGCAGGCGACGGCCCTCGGCGTCGACATTTTTCCGATGACCGCCGCCGTGGACCTGCTGACCAACGAAGCAGGGGCCGTCGCAGGCATCATCACCGGTGACCTCGGCGTCGACCACGAGGGCAAGCCGAAGCCGAGCTTTGCCGCCGGCATTGCGCTCAGCGCCAAATATACCCTGATCGGCGAGGGTGCCCGCGGTTCGCTGGCGAAGGTTCTGATCGATCAGTTCGGTCTCGCCGCCGGCAAGAGCCCGCAGAAATACGGCTTGGGCATCAAGGAGATCTGGGAAGTCCCGGCCGAATTGCACGAGCCGGGCAGGGTAGACCACTACCTTGGCTACCCGCTCGACGATGCTACCAGCGGTGGCGGTTTCTGCTACCACGCTGCCGATCGGCGCGTCTATCTTGGCCTGGTGGTGCATCTCGACTACGAGAACCCCACCCTGTCCCCGTTCGACGAATTCCAGCGGTTCAAAGCCCACAACGCCATCGCGCCGCTGCTGCAGGACGCCCGCCGCATCAGCTACGGCGCTCGCGCGCTCACTTCCGGCGGGTGGCAATCGATTCCGGAACTGGCGTTTGCCGGCGGCGCGCTGATCGGCTGCGCGGCGGGGTTCATGAACGTGCCCAACCTCAAGGGCATCCACAATGCCATCCGCTCCGGCATCGGCGCCGCCGAGGCGGTGAGCAGGGCGATCGCCGAGGGCCGCGCCCATGACAAGATCGAAACCCTGCAAGCGGCGGTACTCGAAACCGGCATCCGCGCCGAGCTCTATCCCGTACGCAACGTCAAGCCGCTGTGGTCGCGTTTCGGCACCCGTCTTGGCGTCCTGCTCTCGGGCATCGATCTCTGGAGTGGCAGGCTTTTTGGCGCTTCGCCCTTCGGCACCTTGGCGCACCAGAAAGCCGACTTCGAAACCTTGCGGCCCAAAGCCGAGGTGTCGCCCATCATTTACGACAAGCCTGATGGCAAGACGCGCTTCGATCGCGCCGCCTCGGTGTTCCTTGCCAATCTGGCGCATGACGAGGACCAGCCGGTCCACCTCAAACTCGCCGATCCCAGGATTCCGGTCGAGAACAACCTACCGCTTTATGGCGAGCCGGCGCCGCTCTATTGCCCGGCCGGCGTCTACGAAATCGCCAGCGAGAATGGCGCACCGGTGTTCCGCATCCATGCCGCCAATTGCGTACACTGCAAGACCTGCGACATCAAGGACCCGGCCCAGAACATCACCTGGGTACCGCCGGAGGGCGGAAGCGGCCCGAATTACTCGGGCATGTGAGCACAACTGATTGCGAGAGCCTCTTGCGGTGCGGTCGTAAAATCGACAATCTTTGCGAGGAAACGACAGTGTGGCGTTTTTGAGAAAGAATCGGGAAGAACCCCATTCCGTTTTTTGGACGGGATGGCAGGGGCCCTTGGGAGTGTGAAAGCCTGTGACGAACTATTTGCGCCTACTGTCCTCCACGGTTTTCCTTTCCGTCGCCATCGCTTCGTTTGGAGCCCAGGCCAATACGGATAGTCCTGTGGCCTTGCAGTCGCAGAGTCCGACCGGCAATTTCCTCGCCGGCCAGCAGGCGCTGAACGATCTCAATACCGCTGATGCCGCGAGCTTCTTCCGCGCCGCGATGCTTGCCGATTGGAACAACCCAACACTGATCGAACGCGCCTTCACCGCCCAGGCGGCCAATGGCGATATCGAGCCGGCGGTCAAAACCGCCAAGCGGCTGCTCGAACTCGATCCCAAGAACGAGCTTGCGCGCCTCGTGATCGGCACGGTGGCGCTGAAGGACCGCCGCTATGACGCCGCGATCCAAGATTTGGCGCCGCTCGGTACTGACAATTTCACCGGTATTACCGGGGCGGTGTTGCGCGCCTTCGCGTATGCAGGCGTCGACAAGGCTGCCGAGGGCTCCAAGAGCCTCGACGCCATCAGCAAGAACGGCCTCGAGGATTTCCTCGTCTTCTATCGTGCCCTGATGGCCGATATAGCCGGCGACCAGACCACCGCCCTGGCGCTTGCCAAGCGGGCCTATGAGACCGATCCCGGGGTCGCGCCCATCGTCAATGCCTATGCCCGTATGCTCGGCAATGCCGGGCGCTTCGACGAGGCGATCGACGTCGTGGTGCGCTACGAGGCGCTGGGTGCGCAGAGCCCGTTGCTCGATGGCGTCAAGAAAGCCCTCGCCAACCATCAGAAGCCGGGGCTGTTCGTCTCCACCGCCCAGGAGGGCGCTTCGGAAATGTTCCACGGCATCGCTGTGTCGCTTGCCCGTGACGGCAGCAACGACACAGCCGTGGTGTTCCTGCGCCTCGCCCGCTATCTCGATCCGAATTCCGATGTCGTGACCCTGGTGCTGGGGCAGTTGCTCGACCAGGCCGGCCAGCACGACAGCGCCAATACGCTCTATGACGGCATCGCCGCCAAATCGCCGCTGAAATCCACGGCGGTGCTGCGCATTGCCCTCAACCTCGATGCCACCGGCGACCGCAAGCAGGCTTTGCGCCGCCTCGGCAACATCGTCACCTCCGAACCGCAGAACCTCGATGCCGTGTCGCAACTGGGCAATCTCCAGCGTTTCGATGGCCAATATGATGCGGCGGCAGCGAGCTACACCAAAGCCATTACCATTTCCGGCGGCAGCCGGCCGACGGACTGGGCCTTCTTTTATCAGCGCGGCATCGCCTACGAACGCGGCAAGCATTGGGACAAGGCCGAACCGGATTTCCTCAAGGCACTGACGCTCAATCCCGACCAGCCGCAGGTGTTGAACTATCTCGGCTATACTTGGGTGGATCAGGGCACGCACCTCGATGAGGCGCTGCAGATGATCCAGAAGGCTGTCAAGGCGACGCCGACCGATGGCCTGATGGTCGATAGTTTGGGCTGGGCATTCTTCAAGCTCGGGCGCATCGACGATGCGGTCGCAACGCTCGAGAAAGCCGTGCAATTGCAGCCCAATGACCCCGAGATCAATGACCATCTTGGCGATGCGTATTGGAAGGCCGGGCGCAAGCTAGAGGCCCATTTCCAATGGAACATTGCCACCTCGGTGGATAAGGAAGGCGCGGTGAAGGCCCGCGTCGCCTCAAAACTTGTCAATGGTCTGAACACCACGGGCGCGGGTAGCGCCGCCACCGGCATCACCACCCAGTAGGAGGCGGTGTTTTACGAGGCGGCTCCCGCCAAGATCAATCTCGCGCTGCACATCACCGGACGGCGGCACGATGGGTTTCACGACCTCGAAAGCCTGGTTGTCTTCGCCGAAGTCTCCGACGAACTGGAAGCCGTCCCTGGCGCAAAGGACTCATTGCGCGTCACCGGACCCTTCGCCCGCGCCCTGGGCAATGGTGACACCAATCTGGTGCTCCGCGCGGTGGCCGCTTTTCGCTGCCGCTGGCCCGAACATGTCGCCGGCGGACTTTTGATCGAACTGAAGAAAAACCTGCCGGTGGCGGCTGGACTGGGCGGCGGCTCGGCCGATGCCGCTGCGGCTCTGCGCCTTATGGCGAGCCTGGGCGAGGGGGCAATTGCCGAGCCCGAACTCGTCGCGCTTGCCGCAGGCCTGGGCGCGGACGTTCCGGCGTGCCTGTTATCAAAGCCGTGCGAAGTGCGCGGCGTCGGCGAACAGGTATCGGCCCTCGATGCCTTTCCCACCTGTCACGTGGTGCTGATCAATCCGCTGCTGCCCGTCATCACGGCCGAGGTCTTCCGGCGCCTGCAGAGCCACGACAACGATCCGCTGCCGCCGTTGCCGCAGCCGCTGACCCGGCCGGCCCAACTCGGCATCTGGCTGGCCGAGACCCGCAACGATCTCGAGCCGCCGGCAATCGCGCTGGTGCCGGTCATCGGTGATCTGATCGCCCGGATCGCCAAGACGCAAGGCTGCATGCTGGCGCGAATGTCGGGCTCTGGCGCCACCGTCTTCGGCCTCTTCGGCTCCAGCGCCCTGGCCCACCAGGCCGCCCACGACCTGCGCGCCACCTTCCCCGCCTATTGGGTCGCCGCCGCCCCGGTGATCCTGCCGGGTTAGGGGAGACACCCTCTCACCCTCGGTCGTCATTCCCGCGCAGGCGGGAATCCAGTACGCTCCGCATCGCGGCCTTGCCGCTGCGAAGCGGAGCCCTTCTCGACTGCGGTGATTACTGGATTCCCGCCTGCGCGGGAATGACGGCGGAGTGAGGGGATGGGTGGACGCTGAGGGAGCTAAGGGCCGCCCGCTGGCCGCCCCTAGTACGCCCGAGCCACGTAGAACTCGGCGATGTCGCTCAGCAAGCCGCGCATCTCGGTCTCCGGCAGGGCTTCGAGCGCCGCGCGGGCTTGGTGGACGTGTTCGTGGGCCTGAGCCAGCGTGCGATCGAGCGTGTTGTGCCGGTTGAAGATCGCCACGATCTGCGCCAGCGTCGTTTCCGTGGCGTCGGGCTGGCCCAGCGTTGCGGCGATGATGGCGCGTTCCTGCGGGTTGGCATCGGCCAGCGCCAGGATGACCGGCAGTGTCATTTTGCCTTCGCGAAGGTCGTCGCCGGTATTCTTGCCCAGCGTGCCGCTCTCGCCCCGGTAGTCCAGCACGTCGTCGACAAGTTGGAAGGCAAGGCCGAGTTGCAGCCCGTAGACTCGCATGGCGTTGCGCCCGATGGCATCCGCGCCGCCGGCGATGGCGCCGACTTCCGCCGCCGCCTCGAACAGCGTCGCTGTCTTGGCGCGGATCACCTGGTCGTATTCGGCAGGCGATGTATCGAGATCGCGCGTCTTGACCAGTTGGAACACTTCGCCCTCGGCAATGATCGCCGCGGCCTTTGCGAGCACGCCCAGCGCCCCGATGTCATTGGTTTCGACCATCATCATGAAGGCCTGGCCAAGCAGGAAATCCCCGACCAGCACGCTGGCCTGGTTGCCCCAGACCATGCGGGCCGCGGGACGGCCGCGTCGCAGATCGCTCTCATCGACCACGTCGTCGTGCAGCAGCGTTGCATTGTGCATGAATTCGACGGCAGCGGCGAAATTGATCTGGGCTCCACTGGGACGGCCGAACAATTGCGCGGCCGCTACCGTCAGCATCGGCCGCAGCCGCTTGCCCCCGGCATCGATCAGATACCGCGCCAGTTCGGGCACCATTTCGACATGGGATTCGGCCCGCGCCAGGATCAGCGCATTGACCTTTTCCATGTCGGGGCGAGTGGCGGCGACGAGTCGATCGAGCGCGCCAGCCCCCACGGTTTCGTCTCTCGCTGTAACCACCGACAACGCCATGCCATTCCCTTGTTTGCCGTTGCAAGAGGCAAATCCTGTTGAGCGGTTCGCTTCGGGGCCTATACTGCCCTACCACAAAACTGCCCCATTGGGTGCGATGTCCCTAGACCACACAAGTAAAATTGTAAAACCCCAATCTCTGACGCGCGACGCATTTCTGGGCGGGCGGCTGACCGTGTCGCAGTCCGAATCCGGCTTCCGCGCCGGGCTCGACTCGGTCCTTCTGGGCGCCGCTATTGCGCCGCAAACCACCTCGCTGCTTGATCTCGGCTGCGGCGCAGGGGTCGCGGCGCTGGTCGGGCTGACCCACAATCCAGCAGCCTCAGGGGTACTGCTCGACAGCAACGCATCGGCCTTGGCTCTCGCAGAGTTGAATGTCGCCGAGAATGGCTTTGCGGCGCGCGCAAGGGTTTTGCTGCTCGATGCAACCGCGCGTGGCGCATTGCGGTCAGAAGCGGGGCTGCCGGTCGATCATTTCACCAGCGTCATCGCCAACCCGCCCTTTTTCACCACCGGACGCGGCACGCTCGCCGATGATGGCGGCCGGGCCGACGCCCGCCACATGGATGCCGAAGCGCTCGATCTCTGGGTCAAGACCGCCGCAGCCGCCGCCGCGCCCCGCGGCGAGGTGATCTTCATCCACACGGTCGAGAGTCTAGCGCCGCTGCTCGCCGCGTTCGATGCGCGCTTCGGCGCCGTAACTCTGCTGCCCTTCCTGCCCCGCCCGGGGCGGGCGGCCACCCGCGTGCTGGTGCGCGGCATCAAGGGGTCGCGTGCGCCGCTGAAAATGCTGGCGCCGCGCATGCTCCACGGCGAAGTGGGCAATGCCTTCGCAGCCGACATTGATCCGATCTTCCGCGGCGAAAGCCGCCTGATCTGGTAAATGGATTGTGCCGCGCTTACATCAGCAGCGCATATCTGAAGGATCCTGCCCATGGCGGCCGAAATTTCGACGGGGTTTCGCGGCTGGTTGAGCCGCAGGTTCGGGCGCGGTGGACCGCTGATCCCGGTGGTGCGCCTGCAGGGCGTCATCGCCGCCGACCAGCGCCCCGGCCGGCTGAATATCTCCAGCGTCGGCCCGTTGCTGCAGCGCGCCTTCTCGATCAAGAATGCCCCTGTCGTGGTCATCGTCGTCAATTCGCCGGGCGGCTCCCCGGTGCAGTCGCGGCTGATATCCAAGCGAATTCGCGATCTGGCCGATGAAAACGACAAGAAGGTCATCGTCTTCGTCGAGGATGCGGCAGCGTCCGGAGGCTATTTTATCGCCGTGGCCGGCGACGAGATCATCGCTGATCCCTCCTCGATCGTCGGCTCCATCGGCGTGATCTTTGCCGGGTTCGGCTTCGAGCAGGCGATCCAGAAGCTCGGCGTCACCCGCCGCGTCCATACCGCCGGCAAGAACAAGTCGACCCTCGATCCGTTCCTGCCGGAAAAGCCGGAAGACGTGGAGCGGATCAAGACCTTCGAACTCGACATCCATCAGGTGTTCATCGACCACGTCAAAGCCCGGCGCGGCGCAAAACTTTCGGCACCCGACGACCAGCTCTTCACCGGTGAGTGGTGGACGGCCGGACGCGGGCTGCAATTCGGGCTGATCGATGCGCTCGGCGATCTGCACCAGGTGCTGCTCGAACGCTACGGCAAGGATGCGCGCATCCTGCCGATCGCGCCGCGCCGGTCGCTGTTCAGCTTGCCTCGCCTCGGTTTTGGCGCGATGACGGGATCAAGTCTTGCGGCAGACGTGGTATCAACGCTGGAGGACCGTGCCCTGTGGTCCCGGCTGGGACTGTGAACAACAAGGTGAGCCAACACCGATGACCGCCATTCTGCTGCGCCTGCTGATCTATGTCGCGATAGCGGGCTTCATCTATTTCGGGGCGCGCAAGATTTTTCGCGACTGGAAGAACCAGTTCCGCGATCTCGACAAATCCCGGCACGAGCGCGATCTCAAGGAGCGCCAGCGGCCCGACGTCATCGATCTCAAGCGCAGCAGCGACGGCGTTTTCCGTCCGCCGGGCGACAGCAACGAGCGGCATTGACCGCCCGCTGGCGTCCAACTACAGCATGAAGCGCATTTTCAGGACTTTGTGCTCATGACCATCGCCCAGACCTCGCCCGTGCCATCCTTCATGGACCCGAAGAACTCGTTTCAGGGCCTCATCCTGACGCTGCAGCAGTTCTGGGCGGCGCAGGGCTGCGTCATCCTGCAGCCTTACGACATGCAGATGGGTGCGGGCACGTTCCACCCCGCGACGACCCTGCGCGCGCTGGGACCGAAGAGCTGGAATGCCGCCTATGTGCAGCCGTCGCGCCGCCCCAAGGACGGGCGCTACGGCGAAAATCCCAACCGGTTCCAGCACTACTACCAGTTCCAGGTGATCCTGAAGCCGTCGCCGGACAATCTCCAGCAGCTCTACCTGGATTCGCTCTACGCCATCGGCCTTGATCCGAAACTGCACGACATCCGCTTCGTCGAAGACGATTGGGAAAGCCCGACGCTGGGCGCCTGGGGCCTCGGCTGGGAGTGCTGGTGTGACGGCATGGAAGTCAGCCAGTTCACCTATTTCCAGCAGGTCGCCGGCTTCGAGTGCAACCCTGTCGCGGGCGAACTGACCTACGGGCTCGAGCGCCTCGCCATGTACCTGCAGGGCGTCGACAACGGCTACGAGCTCAACTTCAACGGCGGCGGCGACAACACCAAGGTCACTTATGGCGATGTGTTCCTGCAGAACGAGCAGGAATTCTCGAAGTACAACTTCGAGGCGGCGGACACCGAAATGCTGTTCCGCCACTTCATCGACGCCGAGACCGAATGCCGGGCCTTGCTGGAAAAAGGCCAGGAGGGCGACCGCCACACGCTCGCCGTGCCGGCATACGAGCAGGTGATCAAGGCCAGTCACAATTTCAACCTGCTCGATGCTCGCGGTGCTATCTCGGTCACCGAGCGGCAAAGCTACATTCTGCGTATTCGCGATCTCGCCAAGGCCTGCGGCGCGGCCTGGCTGCAAACGGCATCCGGCGGGGCAGCGGTGTAGGGGTACTCCCCACCGCCGGCTTCCGCGCCCCCTGCCGACCCTTCCCCGCGCTCCCGCCGCCATCGTTCCTGCGCAGACAGGAATCCAGTCGCCCCGGCGCCGCTGGGTCCTGCCGCTGCGTGGCCATGCCCTTTACAGTCCTAGCGCTTATTGGATTCCCGCCTGCTCGGGAATGACGATCGATGAACGCCAAACGCCTGAATAGAACAGCAGTGAACACCGCCCCGCCTGGCTTGCATTGCTTTGCACAACAGCTAATTGTCGCAGCATTGGGCGAATCCGTCTATTGCGCCAAATATCGAGGCCAAGCCCTTTTTCTGTCCGAGAGTTGAACCGACCCTATCTGCAATGCCAGTTCGCCCGGTTTCGCGGCGCGGCAAAACTGAGGTGTTCCAATGACTGGCCTGATCGTTCTTGCAATTGTCGTGGTCGTCATCGGCTACGCCATCTTCATCTACAACAATCTTGTATCGAACCGGCAACTGGGCCAGGAGGGCTGGTCGGGCATCGATGTGCAGTTGAAACGCCGCGCCGACCTGATCCCCAATCTGCTCGAAACGGTGAAAGGCTATATGAACCACGAGCGCGAAACGCTCGAGGCGGTGACCAATGCCCGCGCTGCCGCGCAGGCCGGTAGCAATGCCTCGCCCGAGGAGCGCGCCAAGCTGGAAGGCCAGTTGACCGGCGCGCTCGGGCGCCTGCTGGCGGTGGCCGAGGCCTATCCTGACCTCAAGGCCAATACGACGTTCCTCGAATTTCAGGGTGCCCTGCAGAACGTCGAGGATGAGCTGCAACTGGCCCGGCGCTACTACAATGGCGCCGCGCGCAACCTCAATGTCGCGGTGGAGTCCTTCCCCTCCAACGTCGTCGCCAATCTCTTCCATTTCGCCAAAATGCAATATTTCGAGCTGGAAAATCCGGCCGATCGGGCTGTGCCCTCGGTCAAGTTCTAGGACAACGCCGGTGCGCTTCCTGCCGAGATTTCTTGCCGGGTTATTGGTCCTGCTGGCGCTGGCTGTGCCCGCAGCGGCCGAAGAGCAGATCCGTGCCTTCTCGTCGAATGTTGTGGTGGGCACCGACAGTTCGGTCGACGTCACGGAAACCATCGACGTCAATGCCGAAGGCTACAAGATCAAGCACGGCATCTTCCGCGATATTCCGCTGGTGCTGCTCAATCCGGACAATTCGAAGCTGCATTCCAATCTCAACGTCATCTCGGTGACGCGCGACGGTCAGCCGGAACCCTATACGACCGAGGGGATCACCAATGGCGTCCGCATCAAGATCGGCGATGGTGACGTCAATCTCGACTACCGGACCTACCGCTACATCATCCGCTACACCATGACGCGCATGGCGCGGCGCTTTCCGGATCATGACGAACTGTTCTGGAACGCCACCGGCAACTATTGGGATTTTCCGATCCTGAGCGCGGTTTCGACGGTGACGCTGCCCGATGGTGCCGTGATCTCCCAATTGAAGGCCTATACCGGCCGGTTCGGCTCGCTTGAGCAGGCAGCGACGGTGCAGAAGACCTCGGAGAGATCGGCGCTGTTCCGAGCCACCCGCACGCTTGGCCCGGGCGAGGGCATGACAGTGGCGGTTGCGTTCCAGCCCGGCATCCTCGCCGAGCCCTCGACGTACCAGAAGGCGCTCTATTGGCTGTCCGACCGGCGCGAGATCCTGGTGCCCGGCTTGGCGATATTCCTGGTGCTGCTCTACAATCTCTTCGCCTGGGACGCGGTGGGGCGCGATCCGAAGAAGGGCACCATCATCCCGCTGTTCCATCCGCCGGAAGGCTTTTCGCCAGCGCAACTGCACCACATCCACAATTTGGGCTGGAAGCAGAGCGGCTGGACGGCCTTCACCGCCTCGATCTTCGATCTCGGGGTCAAGGGACTGGTCACTATCGACAATGAGGCCAAGAAGCTCAAGGTCACCATCACCGGCCGGAAGCCCGAATCTCCATTGCCGGGTGATGAACAGCGGCTCTTTTCGTACTTCAACGCCAACGCGTCCGTCACCGTCGACAAATCGACGGGCCCCGACCTGGAAAAGCAGCGCAAGCAATTGGTCAGCGGCATCGAGGGCGACAGCGGGGGCGTCTATTTCAACACCAATCTCGGCTACGTTGCGGTCGGCGCACTGCTTGCCATCGCCTGCCTCGGGGGCATGGTCTGGCTGGGCGTGCTCGAATTGGTGTGGCTCATCGGCGCGATCGTCGGCGGCGCCGTGCTGGGCTTCATCGGCGCCTTCTTCGGCAAGTTCTCCACTGGCAGCTTCTTCGGGCGGGTGTTCACCGTGATCTGGATCGCGGCCGTGGCGATCAACGTGCTGGGCAGCCTTTCCGGGCTGCTGGTCAATCCGCAGATCAACACCGCGGCGCTTTCGAGCGTCTCGATCGTGGTGATCACGGTGATTTTCGCAATTCTGATGCGCGCGCCCACTGTCGCCGGCCGCAAGTTGATGGACCAGATTGACGGCTTCATCATGTATTTGAATACCGCCGAAAAGAACCGGCTCAATCTCGTCGGCGAGCCGCCAATGACCATCAAGCGCTTCGAAGCCATCCTGCCCTTCGCCATCGCCCTCGGCGTCGAAAAACCCTGGTCGCGAAAATTCGAGGACGCGCTGGCCCGCAACGCCGTCGCCGACGCCCGAGGCGGAGTCTATGCGCCCTACTGGTATTCGGGCCGCGATTTCTCCTCGAACAACTTTTCCAACTCGATCGCCGCCGTCAGCAGCGGCATGAGCGCCGCCATGATCGCAGCGCAACCAGCGCAATCCTCATCATCGGGGTTCTCCGGCGGCGGAGGATCAGGCGGCGGCGGAGGCGGTGGCGGCGGGGGCGGGTGGTAGGCGGCGGCATGTTCAGAGGTACATACCGGCGGGTCGTCATTCCCGCGCAGGCGGGAATCCAGTACCCCCAGCGTGGCGGCTAAATATGCGATCGTCGTCGATGTAGACTATTGCGGAGGTTACTGGATTCCCGCCTGCGCGGGAATGACGGTGGGCAAGGGCGCGGCCGATCACCCAAACAACTCTTCACCCCGAAACCCGAACGCGCGCCCAAACCCGCCGTTCAAACTTGCGCGCTCCACCGCCAGCCGGAAAAATCGAAAGTCCGGTAGGTCGACATAGACCTGGGCCTTCGGATGCGCAGCCAGATACCGTTCTCGTGCCTCCATCGCCGCCACACTGCCCGGCTCCAGCATCTCGGCCCGGCACACCAGCGAAATCCGCGCCGAGGCGAGCGGATCGCCCTTGCCGGCCTCCCCGATCAGTAGCGAGCAGCGCGGATCGGCGCGCAATGCGGCGCTATGGGCGGCAAGCGCCGAGATGACGATCAGCGGCGTTCCATCGGCAAAGCTCGCCACCCCGACCCGGCTGGCCAGCGGATGCCCGGTGCCCGGCTCGATGCACGCCAGCGCGCCATGCGTCGCGGTGCGGATCATCGCCTTGGCGCCGGCGATGGCCTCGGGCGTGTTGGGCTGCAGCAATTGCGCTTTCGGCTGTTCCATCGGCGCACAAAACCTCGTCGCAAGGCCGCTGGCAATGGACAATTCGCATGGCCCTTGTTAGGCAACCAGCCTCGATCAACGCCCTGGTAGCTCCATGCCCGAACTCCTGCTCGAACTCTTCTCGGAAGAAATTCCCGCGCGCTTCCAGCGCCGCGCCGCCGAAGATTTGAAGAAGGCCGTGACCAATGGCCTGGTCGAGGCGGGTTTGATCTATGAGGGCGCCAAGGCGTTCGTAACACCGCGCCGATTGACGCTGACCGTCGTCGGCCTGCCGGCCCGTTCGCCCGATACGCGCGAAGAGAAAAAGGGCCCCAAGGTCGGCGCGCCGCCGCAGGCCATCGATGGCTTCGTCAAGGCCGCCGGGCTTGCGTCGATCGCTGACGCCAAGATCGAAAGCGATCCGAAGAAGGGCGATTTCTACGTCGCCCAGATCGAGAAGAAGGGTGCCGCCGCCCAGGCGATCCTCGCGACGCTGCTGCCGAAAGTCATCGCCGAATTCCCCTGGCCCAAATCCATGCGCTGGGGCGCGGGCCGCATGCAATGGGTGCGCCCGCTGCGCTCCATTACAGCCACCTTCGGCTCCGAGAACGAGGAGCCGGAAGTCATCGACTTCACCGCCGGCACCATCGAGGCCGGGCAGACCACCTACGGCCACCGCTTCCTTGCCCCCGAGCCGATCCGCATCAAACGCTTCGATGACTACGTCACGGCGCTGGAACGGGCCAAGGTCGTGCTCGACCTCGACCGGCGCAAGGACATCATCCGCGCCGATGCCGAACACCTCGCCTTTGCCGATGGGCATTCGCTCATCGCCGACGAGGGGCTGTTTGAGGAAGTCGCCGGCTTGGTGGAGTGGCCAGTGGTGATGATGGGCTCGTTCGATCCCGTTTTCCTCGACGTGCCCGAGGAAGTGATCATTGCCACCATCCGCACCAACCAGAAATGCTTCTGCTTGCGCGACGCGAACGGGAAGCTCGCCAACCGCTTCATCCTGACCGCGAATATCGTGCCGGCGGACGGTGGCGCCACGATCATCGCTGGCAATGAACGCGTCATCCGCGCGCGCCTGTCGGACGCGAAATTCTTCTACGAGCAGGATCTCGCGATCCCGCTGGAACAGGGGCTACCCAAGCTCAAGGACACCATCTTCCACCAGAAGCTGGGCACCCAGGCCGAACGCGTCGAGCGCTTGGTGGCCCTGGCCGGCGAGATCGCGCCGCTGGTCGGCGCCGACGTCGAACTGGCCAAGCGCGCAGCGCTGCTCGCCAAGGCCGATCTCGTCACCGGCATGGTTGGCGAATTCCCCGAACTGCAAGGCCTGATGGGCCGCTACTACGCCGCCGCGCAGGGTGAAAACCCCTCGGTGGCGATTGCGGTGGAGCAGCACTACAAGCCCGTCGGCCCAACCGACAAGGTGCCGACCGACCCAGTGGCGATTGCCGTGGCCCTGGCCGACAAGCTGGATCTGCTGACCGGGTTCTGGGCCATTGACGAAAAGCCCACCGGCTCTCGCGATCCGTTTGCGCTCCGTCGCGCGGCATTGGGCGTGATCCGCATTATTACTGAGAACGGGCTTCGGTATCCGCTTAGTGTGAATGCCGATTTGCTGGCGTTCTTCCATGACCGCCTGAAAGTCAGCCTGCGCGACGCCGGCGCCCGACACGACCTCGTCGATGCGGTGATAACGCCGGAGAGCGACGACATCCTGCAGATCACCCAGCGTGTCGATGCGCTTTCCACCCTGCTGGCGACCGAGGACGGCAAAAACCTGCTCGCCGGCTATAAGCGGGCGGTGAACATCCTGGTCGCCGAGGAAAAGAAGGACGCCAAATCCTATGGCGGCGAGAGCTTTGGCGATGCCGAACCCGTACCGCAGGAATTCGAACTCCGCCGCGCCGTGGCCACGGCGTTCTCCGCGGTTTCGGCCAAGGTCGGCGTCGATGACTACAAGGGCGCGATGACTGCGCTGGCGCAGCTGCGCGCGCCCGTGGACAAGTTCTTCGAAGACGTGCTGGTCAACGATCCAGATGCCGCGGTGCGCGCCAACCGGCTGGTGCTGCTGGCAAAGCTCCGCGACACCATGCATCTGGTGGCGGATTTTTCGAAGGTCGCGGGGTAGGGGAGCATCCGCCCCCAATCGTCACCCTCGGGCTTGACCCGAGGGCCCAACTTCACCCTAGGCGCAAAGAAAGTTGGGTCCTCGGGTCGAGCCCGAGGATGACGAATGAGAGGGGGAATGACGAAGTCGGTGAACGGGGTCGCCGACTCGCACCGCCCTTTCTTCTCGCCGTCGGGAAGAAGGTGGCGCGAAGCGCCGGATAAGGGGCCTAACCCCGGCGCGTCGCCTTGAACGGCGCCATACCCTCGTTGGCGAGCCTATCCGCACGCTCG
>JAQGKB010000344.1 GCA_028290345.1 Hyphomicrobiales bacterium
CTGCCGAAGAACGCGGCACGGACATTCACCGCGATCATCCGATCGAAGTCGGCGACGGGGTAGTCGTCGAGCATGCCCCGCACCAGGATACCGGCGTTGTTGACCAGGATATCCAACCCGCCGAACGCCGCCACCGTGTCGGCCACCGCCTTGCGAACGGCTTCGACATCGGCGCTGTCGGCCTCGATGGCCAGCGCCCGGCCGCCTTCGGCTTCGATCGCCGCGACCACCTCGTCGGCTTTGTCCCTGCGCGACGTGTAGGTGAGGGCGACCGTGGCGCCATCCGCGGCAAGCCGTTTGACGATGGCCGCGCCGATGCCGCGCGATCCACCGGTTACCAGGGCCATCTTGCCGGCGAGTGGAGTAGTGTAAGTCATCGAATAGTCCTTTCAGGATTCTAATATTGGATTGATCAGTCCAGAATATGCTGTGCAAAAGCAGCGGATCTGGTTTGTTACCGGGCTTTCAGGGTCTCGATCGCAAAATCGACGACGTCACGCAGCGCTTCGGGGCTTGCGCCCGCCTGTGCCCGCACCGTCAGCCCCTGCAGCGTCGTGTATAGGAAGCGGCCGGCCGCTGCTTCGTCTACCGAGGCCGCAATACTGCCGTCGCGCTTGCCTTCGCCTACCGCGATCTCGAATGCGGTCTCGCAGAGCCGCGCCGTTGTGGCGCTCATTGACGTGATCTCGGGTTCCGCCTGCCCGAAAGCTGCTGTTGCGTTGATGCCCATGCAGCCCTCGGCGCGCCGTTCGGCACCGCGCTCGATCGGAGCGGCGAGGGCCGTACGGATGGTCTCGAGCGGCGGAACGCCGCCGCGAAGCGCGATGGGGAGCCTGTATTGCGCATGGTAAAGTCGCAGCGCCTCCAGATACAGCCGCCGCTTGTCGCCAAAGGTGTCGTAGAGGCTTTGCCGCCCGATCTGCATCGCGGCGACCAGGTCTTCGGTCGATGTTGCAGCGTAGCCTTGCCGCCAGAACACCGTCATGGCCCTCTGCAATGCGTCCTCGCGATCGAATTCCTTGGGGCGTGCCATGCCGTTTCCTTAAATATTCCGGAATGATCAGTCAAGAATATTCTGATTAGCGCTTGAAGATCACCCCCGCCAGCCATCCCGTCACAAGCGCCAGCGCCACGCAGGTGAGGCCATAGAGCAGCGGATAGGTTTGCGCCGAGGTGCTGATGAAGCGCTCGAAGCCCGTCTTGTTCACCGCAAAGCTGTCGCCGCGCTTGGCCAGCAGCACGCCGTCCTTGAACAGATAGGTCTGGGCGATGAAGAGGCCGTTGGGGATATCGGCCGGCAGCGGCAATTGCGCCGCGTAGGCGGTGGTGGAGAGGAATTTTACCCCGAGTTCGTTGATGCCGAAGAGCCTTTTCTCCGTCATCAGCCGCACCAGTTCGGCACCGAAACGCTCGACATGCAGGGAGTTCGGCCGCGCCGCTACCCGCGTTTGCGCGTCCGGGAGGATGTGTTCGGCCTCGAGCGTTTCGTGGGTGGCGATCTTTTCCAGCCGGTCGTTGGCCAGCACGTGGAAGAACGTGGGGAAGGTATCGAACTCGACCTGCTCGGTGTTCATCCACAGGCCGAACCTGTTGGTCTTCAGCCGCGCCACCCGATTGACCGAGGGGCCGATGATGACGAGGACGACATTGTAGGGGCCCGCGATCTGGTCGCGCGAGGCGCCCGGATCGGGCTCGACATTGCCGAAGACGCTCAGCGTCTCGCCGGAAAAACTCGAGGTGATGGCGATGTTGGGGTTGGAAAGCGTGGTCACCAATTGCTCGGCCCGCGCGCCGCCGCAGAGCGAGGCAAGGGCCAGCAGCGCTGCAAGCGCCGCCGCGCGGATCACAGCGCCCCGCCCGGGCCGATGGCGGCCATGCTGAAGGGGTCGGACGGCGCTACCACCAGCGATACGCCGAAGCGGATGGCGACGGCCAGCACCAGCGCGGCCAGCAGGAAGCGCAACTGGTCACCACGTAGAAACTTGCCCGCAGAGGCTCCGAACTGCGCCCCGATGGTGCCGCCGATCATCAGGCAGAAGGCCAGCAGGATATCGACGCTCTGGCTCTGTATCGCCTGCAGCACGGTAGTTGCCGCCATCATGGCGACGACTTGCAGCAGCGATGTGCCGATCACCACATTGCCAGGAACGCGCAGGATGTAGACCAGCGCCGGCACCAGGATGAAGCCGCCGCCGATGCCGAGCAGCGAGCCGACAAAGCCGATGCCGACCCCGATCACCAGCACCGGCAGCACGGAGATATAGAGTTTCGAGCGCTTGAAGCGGATGCGCAACGGCAGGCCATGCACCCAGTTGTGCTGGTTGGGCAGTTTTTCCCGAACCACGATTCCGGCGCGGTGCCGCATCAGCGAACGGGTGGCTTCGATCATCATGATGATGCCGACCGAGCCGAGAAAAAATAGATAGCCGATCGAAATCACCAGATCGAGCTGGCCGGCGGCGCGCAGCGTGGCAAAGGTGCTCACCCCGATCACGACGCCGATCATGCTGGAGAGCACCAGATAGAGCGCTAGGTGCAGGTCGATGCCGCCGCGCCGCCAGTAGCTGAGCGCGCCGGAGGTCGATGCCGCCGCGACCTGCCCGGTCACCGAGGCGACGGCGACCGATGCCGGAACCCCGGAAAAGATCAGCAGCGGCGTCAGCAGGAAGCCACCGCCCACCCCGAACATTCCGGATAGGAACCCGACTGCGCCGCCGATTCCAAGAAGGAAAAAGACGTTCATCGAAAGCGCGGCGATGGGCAGATAGATCTGCACGAACGGCACCCGTCGATAGCATGAAGGGACGCGGTGGCGTCCCCTCGAAAGTCTCAAGAATTACGCGGCGCCCTCGTCGGGCCGGCCCGGCGACCCGATGACGACACCCCTAACAAAGCCCTAAACCGGCTGGCTGCCAAGTACCGCCAGCAACCGCGGGTTGATCTTGCCGACCTGGCTCATGCCCGTCGCCTGTTCGAAGGCCTTGATGGCGTCGGCAGTCTTGGCCCCGGCCACGCCGTCCGGCGAGCCGATGTCGTAGCCAAGCCGCTGCAGCGCCTGCTGAACCTTGCTGACTACGTCCTTTGCGGCGATCGGCTGGCCGGGGTCGAAATTCTTCGCCCAGGTGCCGATCGGCGCAAAATTGGCCGCCAGGTTGATGCCGCTCGGCTTCCAGCTGTCGACTTCGCCGTTGATCTTGCCGACCGTCGCGGCATCCAGCGAGCGGGCCACGTCGTCTCGCGCCTTGGCCGCGTCCTTGTCGCCGCGTTTGGCGGCCAGCGAGAACCATTTGTACGAGGTCGCAAGGTTTTGCGTCACGCCCAGCCCGCGGGCGTAGAGCATGCCCAGGTTGAACTGGCTGTCGGTCATGCCGCGCGTCGCGGCCTGTTCGAACCATTCGGCCGCCGATGCAAATTCCTGCTTGCCCAGCTGCCCGCTCGCATAGAGCGCGGCGAGGTTATGCATCGACATGCGGTTGCCCGCTTCCGCAGCGCGCTGGTACCATAGCCTGGCCTGCTCGAGATCCTTGGTGACGCCCTTGCCGCTTTCGTAGAGATTGCCGAGCCGGTATTGCGCCGGCCCGAACCCTTGCGCGGCGGCGCGCTCGTACCAGACGGCGGCGGTCTTCTGGTCCTCGGGAACCACCCGGCCTTCGCTGTAGATGGCCGCCACTTCGAACTGCGCCCGGGCGTCCCCATTCGAGGCGGACTGCCGCAACAACAGCGGCCCGACGGCCTCCGGCGGCATTTCGACCTGCACCGGGCTCGCGGCTGCTGCCGGCTGGGGACCCGGGGCGGGCGTGGTCCGTACGAACTCTTTCGAGCTCAGCGATACTGGCGACAGGATCGAGGGCATCGGCGTGGTTTCGGGAGGGGCGGTGAAATTCATCGCCGCCGAAGGGTCGATCGAGCCGGTGGTTGTGGAATCGACCATCGGGATCACCCGGGGGGCGGCCGGCAGCGCCGTCGCCGTGTCGCTCGGGGCATCGAGGCGCAGCGGCAGGCTGGACGGCGCGATCGAGGATTGCGGCGCGGGCTTGGGCGCCGACGTCGTATCGGGTACGGGCGTCGTAGTCGCGCTGCCATGCGACCCGTCACTGCTCGCCAGCCGCTGGCTGACGAGATTGAGCGTCAAGACCGACACCGCAACAATCGTTGCGCCCAGAAGGATCGGCTTGCGATGCCGCGTCAGGAAGCTTTCCTTGGGCTCCAGCTCGATGCGAGCCGGTTCCGCTTCGACGCTGATGCTGTCCTGCTCCATCGGTGCCAGGGGCTCGATGGCCCCCGGCGCCTCGACCGGCGCCTTGGCGAGACGATCCTTGAGCTTCTTGCTCGGGGTTTCGGCCGCAACCGGGGCGGCGGCAGGCTTGCCGGCGTCAGCCCCGGCATTCTGGAACCGGGCCATTGCCCGGCCGATCAGCGAGTTGCCCGCCGGCTGGGTCTTGGTGGCGGCCTGGCGCTGGGTACTGCGGCGCGCCGCCTCGATGAAGGTATTGCGATTGACCGTCTGCGCGGGCGGTGCGACCTCTTCGGCCCGGGCAGGCGCCGGCGGCGGCGCAGACTCGGGCTTGAACAGGTCCTCGGCATGGTTATCGAAGCTCGATACCGGCCGCGGCGGCGGCGCGACGGATGATGTGGGCGAAAAGGCCGGCGGCTCGAACGGCATTTCGGCTGCATGGCGCGGCGTTGCCCCGCCCAACATCCCGGCGGTGACCGGGGAGGGATCATCGTATGGCGTCGGCTCGGCCGATTGGGCCAGCCCCGGATGCTGCGTGCGTTGCGCCGTCTTGGCCTCAAGCGCCGCGCGCACGGTGCCGAGATCGGGGAAACCCCGGTCGGTCAGCGGTGCATCGATGCCCGGGTTCGTCGGCATCGCGTCGTTCTTGATGACGGGGGTGCTGGCCGGGGGCCTGGCGGCCACGATCGATTTGGCCCAGTCCGGGGTCGTATCGGCCACGTCCGCCGCCGGAGCGGGAGCGGGGAGGGCTGCAGACTCGCGCTCAACCGGCTTGGCGGCCACGGGCCGCGTGCCCTGCGTCAGCGACAGTTCGAGGCGGGCCAGCCGCTCATCGACGCGGCGGATACCGTCGCGGACGAGGTTGTAGTCGTCCGGGGCACGGCTCTCGCCGGCTTCGTTGAACAGCCGTGCGATGCGGCCCTCGAGGCTCGTCAGCTGTTCTTCAGTGATCCCTGGCGCGGCAGGCGGTGTATTGCGTGCGAACGCCTCGGAGGTGCGGGTCGCGACAAGATTGGCCAGGGCCTCGAAATCGGGCGCTTCGCCATCCACTTCGGTCTCGGTATAGAGCCGGGCCAGCCCGCTGAGCTGCTCGCCGGTCTGGTCCATCCGGGCCACCAGCTGGCGCACCTGCGCCTCGAGCTGGGCAATCCCGGTATCGCTGTGGTGCTCGACCTTCAGCCGGTGCCCGAGCGCCTCGATGCGCGACTCGATCGCGGCAAAACGCGGCTCGAACGCCTCGAGCACCGTGTCGCGCAGTTCGGCGACGTCGGATTTGAGGCCGGCGACGGCGCTGCCTTTGCCGTCCATGTCGCTGATCCGCGCATTGAGCGCTTCGACCAGCGGAATCAGCGCATCCGGCTTGCCGGCATTGGCTTCCATCGCCGTGGTGAACCGCGCCATCGCTTCGGTCAGGCTTTCGAGATCGGCCGGCGGCAGCGCCACGGTGCGCTCGATGGTATCGATGCGGTCATAGATGTTGCGTACACCGGCCTCAATGGCGCCGAGGGCGTCCTTGAGATCCTGCTCCCGCTTGGGCGCGTCCTTGCTCTCGCGCACCAGCTGCTGCACCTGCTGGATCTGCAGGTCAGCGAGCCGCTCGACCGTCGCCGAAACTTCGTCGAGCCGCCGCGTCAGGTAGGAAAGATCGACCTGCGGACCCCGCGCCACCATTTCGGCAAGGCTGGCGATCTGGTTCTTGAGCGGGCTGATCTGCCCGTTCTCGCTCACCACCACCGACAGGCGCTCGATGGTTTCCGAGACGTCGTCGAGGCGCTGCGTCAAATGCGAAAGGTCGACCTTCTGGCCGTCGCTGATCAGCTGCGCGAGCCCCGCGATCTGGCCTTCCAGGCGCTTGACCTGCCCGGTTTCGCCCACGGCGCCCGCCAGCAATTCGACCACATGGGTGATCTGCGAGACCTGGTCGGCGATTTCCTTGACATTAAGCGAAGTACCGCGCTGCTGCTTGAGTTCGATTTCGATCTGCTCGATGCGGCTGTTGACCCCGCTCATCGCCTGCGTCAGCGCATCAAGATGCGCCGCCGGCGCGTGGCGGGCGGGTTCAGCCGGCACGGCGTTCTGCTGCCGCGCCCGGATCTCCTGGATGGCCGACTGCAGGATATCGCGCGTTCCTTCGGGCAGCACCGCGGCCTCGTCGCGCTCGTTGAGGCGGTCGACCTGGCGCTTGACCATGCGCAGCGCCTCGCGATGCCGATTGCCGGCGCCGGCATCGCCCACCTGTGAGCGTAGGTCACTCATTCGCTTTGCCAGGGCATCGAAGGCGGGGGCTTGCGGCGCAGTACGCACATATTGGCCTTCCACCTGGTCGAGCAACGCAACCAGTTCGCCGCGCAGGGCCTGCCAGTCGCCATTGGGCGCGTCATGGCCGAAATCCTGCGGGTCGGAGGCTGGAAAGGCGCGTGCCATGGGTGGTTCCCAACTCGGAATTACAAGGTATGGTCTGCGACATGATGCAGAGCGCTAGCGGTTACTCTGGAGAAAACATGGTAAAGAAGCCGTTAAGTCGGGTCGCTTTTTGCAAAAACCTCACACTTTCCGGCGAAAAGCTGACATTGACGGCTGATAGTCCAGTCGCTTGTCTCACTATGGCGGATCGGCTAAAGGCCGGGGGCGCCATTGCAAGCGAACGGGTAGGGCCATGAGCCGACGCCGCATCATCATCGTCGACGATCACCCCCTGTTCCGGGCGGCGCTGCGGCAGACGCTTGCCACCGGCGATCCGACCGTCAATGTCGAGGAGGCCGGCGATCTCGCCGGGCTCAGCGCCGCGCTCGCGAGCGACCGGGACTGCGACCTGGTGCTGCTCGATCTCAACATGCCGGGCGTGCGCGGCTTTTCGGGGCTGCTGCTGCTACGGGCGGAATATCCCGATCTGCCTGTGATGATCATCTCGGCGGTGGAGGATACCACCGTCATCCGGCGCGCCTTCGAACTGGGCGCCGCCGGCTATCTCAGCAAATCTGTCGGGCCGGCCGAAATCCGCCGCTCCATCGAAACCGTGCTCGCTGGCGAGGTTTTCGTTCCCGAAGGCACGGACCTGCGGGTGGATGACGAGCAGACGGCGCTGATGCACCGCCTGTCCAGCCTCACTCCGCAGCAGGTGCGGGTACTGATGATGCTGTCGGATGGCCTGATGAACAAGCAGATCGCCTACGAACTCTCGATCTCGGAGGCGACGGTCAAGGCACACGTCTCCGCCATC
>JAQGKB010000025.1 GCA_028290345.1 Hyphomicrobiales bacterium
ACGCAGATGAACGCCGCATTGGCCTCCCATCTTGCCGGCTTCCTCAACCTGCGCCGCAACGAAATTCGCACGCTCGTCGGTTGCGGCGCCGCTGCCGCCATCGCTGCCGCCTTCAATGCCCCGCTGACCGGCGCGTTCTATGGCTTCGAATTGATCATCGGCGCCTATTCGCCATCCTTGCTGGCGCCGGTCGTGGTAGCGTCCGTCGCCGCAAGCCTCACCGCGACCAAGCTCGGCGCGGTGCAGATGTCGATCGAGGTCGGCCATATCGGGGCACCAACCCTGAGCAGCGTGCTGCCGTTCCTGGTGCTGGGCCTGCTGGGCGGAGCCGCAGCGATCGCCATCATGCGGCTGGTGAGCCTCGTCGAGGCTGGCTTCAGTTGGACGCGCTGCCCCCCGCCGTTCCGCCCGATCATCGGCGGCGTCGGCGTTGGGGCGCTGGCACTGATCACGCCGCAGGTGCTTTCGTCCGGACACGGCGCGCTGCACTTGCAACTGACCGAAAACGTCGGGTTGTGGCTGGTCGCAGCGATCTTCGTGCTCAAGATTCTCGCCTCGATCGTCTCGCTGGGCTCCGGCTTTCGCGGCGGGCTGTTCTTTGCATCGTTGTTCCTCGGGGCGCTGCTCGGCAAGCTTTTCGCCGGTGCGTTGGCGCTCGTCGGGCTGGGCGCGAACCTCGATCCGGTGCTGGCGGCGGTGGTTGGCATGGCGGCACTCGCGGTCGGCGTCGTCGGAGGGCCGCTGACCATGACGTTCCTCGTGCTCGAAACTACCGGCGACCTGACCATCAGCGTCGCCGTGCTCGCCGCATCGGTCGTGTCCTCGTTCCTGGTGCGTGAAACCTTTGGCTATTCGTTCTCGACCTGGCGCCTGCACCTGCGCGGCGAAACCATCCGCAGCGCCCATGATGTGGGGCGCATGCGCAGCCTCACGGTGCGGGCGATGATGCGGCAGGATGTCAAGACAGTGCTCGACTCCACGTCGCTGGATGATTTCTGCGAAAAATATCCGCTCGGCTCGACCGAGCGCGCCATCGTTCTCGATCGCAACGGCCGCTACTCCGGCATCGTGCTCGTCGCCGAAGCGCACCAGGCCAAGGCCGATGATGGCGATGCAGAGCCCGAAACCATCGAGCCGCTGCTCAGGTATCGCGAACAGATCCTGCTGCCCTCGATGAACGCCAAGGACGCAGCCCAACTCTTCAATGACGCCAACAGTGAAGAACTGGCCGTCGTCGATCATCGGGAAAGCCGGCGCGTCATCGGGCTGTTGACCGAAGCCTATCTATTGCGCCGCTACGCCGAGGAACTCGACAAGGGCTGGCAAGACCTGACGGGGGAAACCAGCCCGTAATTGCCATTGGCCGAGGCGGCACCGCCGCCTCGAGCCTTCGTAGATCCCGGACTAGGCCAATGCCTACATAGCGGCGAAGGTTTCGCCCACTTCGACCGATCCGCCCGAAGCGAAGATCGGGCAGCCGTCGGCCATCTTCACCGCGGCCTCGAGGCTGGGCGCCTCAATGACGCTGTAACCGGTAACGGGATTGGCCCCGCCGCCTTGGCTGGCCCGGCCGTCGCTGGCGACGGTCGTGATCGGGCCGATCGGGTTGCCGGGATCGACCAGGGATGTACCCAGCCCGCCCATCCATTGGGTCCAGGCGGCCATGATTTTTTGGCCTTCCTCGGGTGTGTCCGGCATGCCTCCACCGTGATAGGCCAAGAGGTATTTCGCCATCTCTCTTCTCCTTGCTGTGTTGCTGCTCGCTATATCTGGTTGGGTACGTTGAGGGGCTTGCCCGTTTCCAGATAGGTCTTCAGGCCGGCAAAGATGAGCTGCCAGCCGCCCTCGGCACCGGCCTGGGCTTTTTCGAATTCGTAGTGAGTGAGGGTAAGCTTCACCACTTCGCCCATCGGCTCTATTTCATAGACGACACGGGTCGGCGGCGCGCCTGGCACCCAGCCGGCAATAAACGTCGTTTCCAGCCGCTTCTCGGGTACGATATCGATGATTTCGCCATCGAGCATCGGCTTGCCTTCTGGGTCCAGATAGCGGAACGGGCTGCCCTTCGCGAGCGTACTCTCAACGCGCCCGCCATAATAGTAGTGTTGCGTCTTGTCGGGATTGACCAGCGCGTCCCAAAGCTCCTTCGGGGTGGTCCGGATGTAGGTTTCGAGCACGTAGTCGGGCTTGACGGCCATCGTTCGGGATCCTTCCAAATTGTTCTTCAAATCCAGCGCAAAGCGCGCCAGGGGCTTGGCGTAAGGCGCGATCCAGCGGTCCGCGACCTCCTGGATCGGTACGGAATTCAGGTAGTGGTACTTGAAGCGGCCCTCGCGCCGGGTCAGCACCAGCGAGGCCGTTTCCAGCACCTTGAGGTGTTTCATCACTCCAAAACGCGTCATGCCAAGCCCGGCTTCCAGTTCAGTCAGCGTCTGTCCTTCCCTGTCGCGCAGGGAATCGAGCAAGGCGCGTCGCGTTGGATCGCTGAGGGCTTTGAAAACGGCATCCACAAGTCGAAAGATAGGTGACCATTTGGTCACGTGTCAAGCGCGATCGATGCTGTGCTCGGCTCGGCCTCTCGAGTTAGGTCACAGCCAGAGGCCCGCAATCCCCCGGCAAAAATTGGCCACCCGATTTGCCCGGAGGGTCAAGAGCGAGAGTGCAGAGACCCTGTGGCACGACGTCGCAGCATTGTTGCACCATTGTCACAGCCAAAAAACATGCACAATTCCAACGTCTTTTCACCTTCATCTGGGTGGAACGGTCGGGGGCCCGCGCCTATTTGGCAAACACGCGTTGCCGATGCGTCATGGGCAAAGCGCCTTGGGAGCTTTCTCCCGAATTGTAAGACTACACAAAATAGGACCGACTAAATGCGTATGAATATGTCTCTCTTGGCGGGCGTCGCCCTCGTTGCTCTCTCCGCCAGCGGTGCGTTCGCCGCCGATCTCCTGCCCTCCACTCCGGCGCCGGCTCCCGTGGCTTCCGCACCCGCAGCGCCCGATTCGTCGGTTCGCGGCCTCATCGAAGTTGGTGCCCTCTACAACAACGTCAATCAGCCCGCGTTCAACGGCGCTGTCGGCGGTGGCTACCTCGATGCCAACATCTGGGGCGGCGCTAATGATGCCTTCATGTGGGGCATCGATGGCACCGGCGAGTACAATGGCTTCAACAACACCGGCACCCAGGCTCCCAAGTACCTGGGCGTCGTAGGCGCTCACCTCGGCTACG
>JAQGKB010000028.1 GCA_028290345.1 Hyphomicrobiales bacterium
GCCACGAGGTCTGTGCACCCGGGCTCAGTCCCCACAGTTCGTCACCCTCGTGCTCGACACGAGGGCCCAGACTGCGTGCGCTGGTGCTTGCCACAAGTCTGGGTTCTCGCGTCAAGCGCGAGAATGACGAATGAGGGGGCCGTTCTCGATCCCAAGGAGCCCTCGCCATGAAGGCTCGGGGCTACACGCTCGCCCAGCCACCCGTCTTCTCACTCGCCACCACGGCATCCAGAATCCGCATGTTCTGGATCGCGTCTTCGATGCCATACGGCAGCGATTGGCGGCCGAGGACGGCGAGGGCGAAGGCTTCGGCTTGCTCGGTGTATTGGTCGCAGGCCGGCAGGATTTCACGCCGCGCGAGGCTCCCGTCGAACGGCGCGCCGGTATCGACGAGGATCGCGGTGCGGGAATCGGCCGGGGCGTTGAACGGGATCAAGATTTCGAGCCGGCCCTTGGTGCCCAAGACTTCCACCTTCTGCTGGCCGACGAGTTGCGTCGAGCAGGTGAAATCGAGCCGCCTCCCGCCGCCGAAATCGGCGATGATGGTGGCCAAAATATCGGTCTTGAATTTCGGGTCGCGTTCGACCATCGAGACGACGCGCTTGGGCTCGTCCTCGAACAGGAAGCGGGCGCCTACGATCGGGTAGCAGCCGATATCCAGAATGCCGCCGCCGCCGATATCGGCGATGTTGCGGACGTTGTTCGGATCGTCGTTAAAGTACGAAAACATGGCGCGCACGACGCGGACTTCGCCCAGTTCGCCCGAGCGCACGATCTCGCGGGCCCGCAGCCATTGCGGGTGGAAGCGCACCATGAAGGCTTCCAGCACCAGCCGGTCCGGCGGGCATTCACGCAGCGCTTCGGCATCCTTTGCGTTGAGAGCAATCGGCTTTTCACACAGCACATGCTTGCCGGCCTTGGCCGCGGCCACGGTCATCGGCACATGCAGGTGATTGGGCAGCGGATTGTAGATGGCGTCGATCTCGGGATCGGCGAACAGCGCCTCGTAGCTGCCATGGGCGCGCGGAATACCGAGCTTTTGCGCGGCGGCCTGGGCGCGGCCGAGGTCGCGCGAGGCGATGGCCACCACCTCGGAATGGGGCGACTTCATAATGCCCGGAATGACTTTTTCCATTCCGATATTGGCGGTTGAAAGAATGCCCCACCTGACTTTTTTGTCAGTGCTCATGGTTGTCATACCTCTTGTGATTTGTGGTCGCACAATGGCCGCAGGCGCCCCGGTGCGCAACCCCGCTGCGGCAACCCAATTGCCGCTTTTTTGCAACCATCGCCGGGTGCGTAGAGTTAAGAAGAAGGACCGGCGAACAAGGTCTTTCGCAGCGGCCTCTTAGGGAGGCGCGATTGGAAATCGTAAACAGAAAACGGGTGTTTCTGCTTGAAGACGAGATGATGCTGGCATTGCTGCTGCAAGCGATGCTGCAGACGCTTGAGTATGAGGCGGTGGGCCCGCCGGCCAACATCATCGACGGATTGCGCCTCGCCAGGGAAGAGCCGCTAGATCTCGCGGTGCTCGATGTGGGCCTTGCCGATACTTACACTTATATGATCGCCGACGCGCTGCGTGAACGGCAGATTCCCGTCCTGTTCCTGAGCGATAGTGGGACGCAAACTCCGCCCGGCGACTATGGCGCCAGCGCACGGCTCGACAAACCCTTCGAAATTCACGATCTCGAAACCGCGCTCTACAGCCTGCAATGGAAGGGCCTTTCCGCGCCGCTGAACCTGGCGCCGCCCGGCGCTTGAACGCCGCGGCGGGCCGGAAGGCGCCGAAATTGGTCTTGCAAATGACTGACCAGTCAGTTATTAAGCTATTTCGTTAGTGACTGATCGGTCAGCAAGCCCGGCAGGAGCGATTGCCAGGGCCAGAAGGAACGGCACAGGCGATGAACAAGAATCCCAATATCCGCATCCCGAAATTCCGCCGCCGGGCCGAAGCGCGGCCCGACGAAGTGCTGGATGCGGCGCTCGATCTTTTCATCGAGCAGGGTTTCGCCGCGACGCGGGTGGAAGATATCGCCAAGCGTGCCGGGCTCTCGAAAGGCGCGGTCTATCTCTATTTCCCGTCCAAGGAAGCGCTGCTCGAAGGGCTGGTGCGCCGCGCCATCGTGCCGGTGACCACCCCCGCGGCCGCAGCGCTCGCCAATTTCGACGGCGATCCGCGCGATGCCATCACCCTGCTCTATGGCGTGATGTCGCAACGGCTGGCCGATCCGCGCGTACTTGCCATCCCGAAACTGATGCTGCGCGAAGTCAGCAAGTTTCCCGAATTGGCGCAGATGTACCGGCGCGAAGTGATCGACCGCGCCATACCGATCATCACCGGGCTGATCCAGCGTGGCATCGACAAGGGCGTCTTCCGGCCGGTCGATCCGGAACTGGCGCTGCGCAGCGTCTTGGGCCCGGTGGGCATGCACCTGCTGATGGCGGAAATCTTCGGCATCGTGCCCGAGGGCGGGCTGGATGTGCCCAAGCTGCTGCAGACCCATATCGATATCCTCTTCAACGGGCTGCTGGCCCCGGAGGCGAAGGCGACATGAGCGCGATCTGGGCATTTTTGACCGGCCTCGTCGCCCTGGTGATCCCCGGGTTCGGCGCACCGGCGCAGCCGATCTATACCGGCTATGTCGAGGCCGACTACGTCTACGTAGCTCCGGCCGCTGCCGGCACCATCGCCAGCATTCCGGTCAAGGAAGCGCAGGCAGTGCACAAGGGCGACGTGCTGTTCACGCTCAGCGCGGAGCAGCAGCAGGCACTGCTGCGCGCCGCCCAGGCGCAGGTGGCAGCGGCCAAGGCCGATGCGGAAAACCTATCGACCGGCGGGCGCACCGAAGAGCTCGACGTCGCCAGGGCCAGCCTGAAGAAAGCCGAGGCCGATCTCGCACTGGCACAGACCAACGCCGATCGCACCGCAAAACTTTATGCGCAGGGTTTTGCCCCGCAATCCCGGCTCGACCAGGATAACGCGACGCTGGCCAGCGCCCGAGCGCAGGCAAACCAGCTGCAGGCGCAGTTGGCCGTGACCGAGCTGCCAGCGCGCAATGCCCAGCAAGCGGCGGCCGAAGCGAGCCTTGCCGCGGCGCAAGCGCAGGCCGACAAGGCCGCAGCCGATCTCGCCGACCGGACAGTCGTGGCCCCCACTGACGGCCGCATCGAGCGGGTCTACTACTCCGCCGGTGAAATGGCAGCGCTGGGAACGCCGGTGGTATCATTGCTGCCGGACGCGGCGCTGAAGGTGAAATTCTATATCAACGAAGCCAACCGCACCGCCTTCAAGCTCGGCGACACCGTGGGGGTGACCTGCGACGGCTGCGCTCCCGGGCTGAAGGCGACGCTGAGCTTTCTGGCATCGGACCCGCAGACCACGCCCCCGATCATTTACTCGCGCGACGAGCGTTCGCGGCTGGTGTTCCTGGCCGAAGCAAGGCTTGCCGCAACCGGTGGCGTGCTCCCGGGCCAGCCGGTGACTGTCAGCCAGGTCGCAGCCCAATGACCGCCCCGGCGGTCATCGCCATCACCGGCCTCACCAAGACTTTTGGCGACAAGCGCGTGGTCGATGATTTCGACATCACCGTGCCCAAGGGGGCGATCTACGGGTTTTTGGGCCCCAACGGCTCGGGCAAGACCACGACTATCCGCATGCTCTGCGGGCTGTTGACGCCCGATGCCGGCCAGGGCACCTGCCTTGGCTTCGATATCCTGCGCGAGCCGGACAAGATCAAGGAGCAGGTCGGCTACATGACGCAGAAATTCTCGCTCTACGAAGATTTGTCGATCCGCGAAAACCTCGATTTCGTCGCCCGCATGTACCGGCTCAACCGGCGCAAGCAGCGGGTCGATGCCGCCCTGAACGATCTCGGCCTTGCCGACCGGCAGAAGCAGTTGGCCGGCACGTTGTCGGGCGGCTGGAAGCAGCGGCTGGCGCTCGCCGCCTGCCTGCTGCATGAACCAAAGCTGCTGCTGCTCGACGAACCGACGGCCGGCGTCGACCCCAAGGCGCGGCGCGATTTCTGGGACGAGATTCGGCGCTTGTCCGCCGCCGGCGTCACCGTTCTGGTCTCCACCCACTATATGGACGAGGCCGTGCAGTGCGATTTCATCGCCTATATCGCCTATGGCAAGAGGCTGATCGATGGTCCCTCGGCCACAATTCCCGAGCAGGTCGGCCTCGTCACCTGGCGCGTCGAAGGGCCAGACCTCGCGGCGCTCGAACAGCGGCTGAAGCAGGAACCGGGCGTCGAGCAGGTGGCGCGCTTTGGCGCCGTGCTGCACATCTCGGGCACCGACAAGCAGGCCCTCGACGCGACCGTTGCAAGGCTACAAGCCGAAGGCACGCACCGCTGGACCCTTCAGGTGGCCGGGCTCGAGGAGGCGTTCATCTACCTGATGGCCGGCGCGCGCGACAATTTTGCCCGCGACACGCCGCAGGGAGCTGCAGCATGAGCGGCGGCCTCTCGATCGCGGGCTTTTCCTTCGGCCGGTTCTCCGCCGTGCTGATCAAGGAATTCATCCAGATGCGGCGCGACCGCGTCACCTTCGCCATGATGATCGGCCTGCCGATCATCCAGTTGCTGCTATTCGGCTTCGCCATCAATGCCGATCCGCGCCACCTCCCTACCCTGGTCGAAATGGCCGACGACGGGCCCCTCACCCGCGCCATCCTCGCCGGCATGCAGAATTCCGGCTATTTCGATTTCCAGGGGCCGGTGGGCGGGATTGCCGCCGGCGAGGCGGTGCTGCGCCGGGGCGACGCCAATTTCGTCATCGTCATCCCGCAGAATTTCGAGCGCGACGTGATCCGCGGCCGCAGGCCGTCGGTGCTGATCTCCGCCGATGCCTCCGATCCCTCGGCCACCGGCGGCGCCGTGGCGGCACTCGCCGGCATCGTGCAGGTGGCGATCAACGAGACGCTGCAGGGCCCGCTGCAAAGCCTTGCCGGAACGGCACCGCCGTTTTCGGTCGACGTGCACCGCGAATACAATCCCGAGGGCAAGACTTCCACCAACATTGTCCCGGGCCTTTTGGCCATCATCCTCAGCATGACCATGGTGATGATCACCGCCGTCGCCATCGTCAAGGAAACCGAGCGCGGCACCATGGAGATGCTGATCGCCACCCCGGTGCGGCCGCTGGAGGTGATGCTGGGAAAAATCCTGCCCTACGTCTTTGTCGGCTACGTGCAAACCACCGTGTTCCTCATCGCCGCCGGCATCGTCTTCCGCGTGCCGTTCGAGGGCTCGCCCTGGGCGTTCTTCCTCGGCTTCAACCTCTTCATCGTCGTCAACCTGGCGCTCGGCTTCCTGATCTCCACCGCCGCGCGCAGCCAGATGCAGGCTATGCAACTGAGCTTTTTCACCATCCTGCCCTCTATCCTCCTCTCCGGCTTCATGTTCCCCTTCGCCGGCATGCCCGCCTGGGCGCAGTTTTTGGGGACCGGGGTGCCGGCCACGCACTTTTTGCGCATCGTGCGCAAGGTGATGCTGAAGGGGGCCGGGGTCGGCGACGTGACGGGCGAACTTGGGGCGTTGGGAGTGATTCTAGTGGTGATTTCGGTCATCGCGATGCTGAGGTATCGGCAGACGCTCGATTGAGGAGCCAAGGTCCATTCGCTCGCGAGAGGCCGCGTAGCCCACCCCTCATTCGTCATCCTCAGGCTCGACCCGAGGACCCAGGTGCAGCAGCCCGGAGCGTTGACCGGGAGCAATGCGGGGCTCCAGCTGGAACCGCCTCCCCCCACGCCTGACCCCTCCCCGCAAGGGGGAGGGAGATATGACCGTCGTGCGATTGCCCGGATAAACCGGGCAAAGACGGGTACGTTGAGAGTTTGCGACTTGCACCAAGTCCCAAAAGTAAACCGTCATTGCCCGGTTTATCCGGGCAATCCAGTCTTTCTTGCAGAACCTGCGCCGACGCCTCTACCTCAGCAGCCCCTCATCGCCGCTGGCGGGCGACCACGGTGCGTTCGATTGCGGCCATGACGATGAGAATGCCGGTACTCATCACGGAGAGGAGGAGCGTCGAGACCAGAGGGACCAGGGCCGCGAGGCTGAGGGTCGCGAGCAGCGCCCCGATGCGAACGACCGACCATTTGCTGAAAGCGCCGAACGCGAACAGCACGGCGCCGAGCAGGAACAGCGCCGGACCGCCGATCAGCGCCCAGGCCGCGGCCGGCTCCGGGTGGCCCTCGGGATGGGCGACCAGGAGGTCGTCGCCGACCGCCCCCACGACGATACCCGCGACCAGCAGCCAGGGGACGTAGCCGAAGGCGCGAAGGGCGAGGTTCGCGGGGTCTTCGGCACGGGTCACCACGGTCTTGGCCATATCCGCGGTCCAGTAGAAATAAATCCACCACATCGCCATGCTTTGCAGCAGCGCCGATGCCATCGCCGCGACCACGGCCGGTGTCCACTCGAGTTCAGCGAACTGGCTGCCGGTGACCAGGATCGACTCGCCGAGCGCGATCATGACGAAGAGGCTAATGCGCTCGGCGAGATGCCCGCCGTCCACGGTCAGGTCGCGAGTCGCGGTGCGGCCGAGACCGGGCGTTGGAAAGCCGATCGCCGAGCCGCCATAGTCGATCAGCAGCGCCAGGGCCCACGCCGCAAGGCGGAGTTCGCGCTCGGCAAAGGCGCCGCCGATCCACAACGCCGAATAGGCCACCACCCAAATGCTGGTGCGCAGAAAATTGCTGAACAGTGCGGGCCGCGAGCGGGTGGCGTAGAGCATGAACACCGAGCGGCCAAACTGGAACAGCACGAAGGCGACGGCGAACACCAGGCCGCGCTGGGCAAAGGCATCGGGGATGGCGCTCGAAAACACCACCCCGACTGCCATCAGCGTGAACAACGTCGTGCGGACGCCCTGGCTGCGCGGTTCCAGCAGATTGGTAACCAGCACGGTGTCGCCCCAGGCCGACCAGGTGGCCAGCAGCAGCAATGCCGCCTCGACGGCGCCGAGCCAGTCGAGATGGTGCAGCAGGAAATGCGAAATCTGGGTAATGGCGAACACGAAGACCAGGTCGAAGAAGAGTTCGACCGAAGTCACCTCGGCGCTTTTGTCCGTCCGCTCCCGAAACAGGGTCTCGGCCATCGGCATCCACCCAGGCTGCTGCGGAAGAGCAGCGTGACTGCCGGCGCCGACTTTGCCAAGGGGTATGTGGCGCGCGGGGCGCCCCCGATCATTCGTCATCCTCTGCTCGACCCGAGGACCCAGGTGCAACGAGCCGGAGCGTTTCCCGTGAGCGAGCGCGCGGACCCGGCCGACGCCGCATACCCCCACCCCTGACCCCTCCCCGCAAGGGGGAGGG
>JAQGKB010000040.1 GCA_028290345.1 Hyphomicrobiales bacterium
CTCGGAGGCGACGGTCAAGGCACACGTCTCCGCCATCCTGCAAAAGCTCGATGTCGATAGCCGCACCCAGGCGGTCATCGCTGCCGCCCGGATCGAGGAAGGTCAGTTCGAGGCGCTGCTCGGCACCGGTCGCACCCCGGGCTGACGGCCGCGCTGGCCGGCCAGCCCGCTGATCGCCGCGCGCAACGCCGCCGGCTTCACCGGTTTGGTCACCACCGCGATGCCGCGTTCCTCGGCCAGCATGCGCACCGCCGGGCTGCGGTCCGCAGTCACGAGTGCCGCGGGCAGATGCCCGCCCACATTGTGCCGCAGCCATTCGATGGCATCGAGACCCGAGGTCTGGTCGAGGTGGTAATCCATCAGCACCAGGTCCGGCAGCCAGCCGAGCAATTGCTCGTCGCGGTCGATATCCTTGAGCGAGCGAGCGATGCGTACGTCGCACCCCCAGCCGGTCATCAGCCCCGACATCGCATCGAGGATCGAGCGTTCGTTGTCGATGCACAAGACTTTCAGCCCGGTAAGGTTCGATACCGGCTCGCGGCTGACCGGGCTGGCTTCGCCGGCGGTCAGCCCGATCCGGCTCTGCGGGATCAGCAGCGAGAACCGCGATCCCCGGCCTTCCTGGCTGTCCAGTTCGAGCGACAGCGACAGCGCGGTGACGATGCGCTTGACGATGGAAAGCCCGAGCCCGAGGCCCTGCGCCATGCGGGCGCCGCGCTCGAGCCGGGAGAACTCCGAAAAGATCAGCGCGTGCTGGTCCTTGTTGAAGCCGATGCCGTTGTCGATGATGTCGAGCCGCAAGCGCGCGCCGCGCCGGCGGCAGCCGACAAGCACCTTGCCGCCGACGCGGGTATATTTGATGGCATTCGACACCAGGTTTTGCAGCACCCGCGCCATCAGCATCCGATCGGCGATGACTGTCGCCGACGACCCGACGATGCGCAGCCGGATCGACTTTTCCCGCGCCAGCGGCGCGAATTCCACCTCGATCTTCTTCAACAGGTCGCGCACGCTGAAGGCG
This sequence comes from Hyphomicrobiales bacterium, assembly GCA_028290345.1. GTDB lineage: Bacteria > Pseudomonadota > Alphaproteobacteria > Rhizobiales > Devosiaceae > JAQGKB01. Next base: position 1,022 of record JAQGKB010000040.1, read on the forward strand.
GTGGGCATCGGCTTCAGCGCGCCACTATCGATACGCGAGATATCGAGCAGTGCCGACATGATCTCCTCGACCGCATTGAGCGAGGCCTCGATGCTGTGCGCCAGTTCCCCCAGATTGGTACCGCCGGCACGCTCCACCAGCGTCGCCGTATAGAGCCGGGCGGCGTTCAGTGGCTGCAGCAGGTCGTGGCTCGCCGCCGCGAGGAACCGCGTTTTGTCGAGGTTGGCGGCATCGGCCTTGGCGCGGGCGATCTCGAGTTCGGCGTTCACCCGCATCAGTGCCGCCGTGCGTTCCGCGACCCGCGCTTCCAGCGACAGGTTGAGCCGCTCCAGCTCGGCCTCGGCCTCGACCCGCGCCGTGACATCGACGAAACTGATGGCCAGCCCGCCCTCGGGCAGGCGCCTCGTGTAGAATTCCAGCATCTGCCCGCCGGCGCCAAGCCGCTCGCTCACCGTCGCCGGTTCGTCGATGAAGCTGTGCACCCGCCGCTGCGCCAAGTCCTCCGCGTCGCCGGGCCCCAAATCGCCACGACGGGCGATGAACAGCGCGATCTCGTAGAGCGTCGCGCCTTCCCGCACGAGGCTAGGGGGCAGGGCGAGCAGTTCCAGGTAGCGGGCGTTGGCGGCCACCAGCCGGAACTCGCGGTCGAACACCGCCAGGCCCTGCGGCATGTAGTTCACCGCGCTTCTCAAACTGCTCTCGGCTTCGGGCACGGTCTCTGCCATTGCTTCTTGTCCCGGCCGCCACGCCTGAGCCCCGCGCCGGCGGGGGTTGGCGGCGCCATCGCCGAGTATCCCGCCTCGGCGTGCCAATCGCAAGTCCGTCGGCAACGGCTTGTTGCCGCACGCCATATTCGATTACTCTATCAACGAGTTGACGGCGCCCCGGCATCGCCGCGGACCACCCGTCTCGGTCGGATCGCAAAGGGAAGGGGTTTTGAAAATGTTCAAGGAATTCAGGGATTTTGCCATCAAGGGCAATATGCTCGATCTTGCCATCGGCGTGATCATCGGCGCTGCGTTCGGCGCTATCGTTTCTTCGATCGTCGACGATATCTTCATGCCGGTGATCGGGCTCATCCTCAACGGCATCGATTTTTCCAACCTGTTCGTCGTGTTGAAGAACCCAAACAACGTACCGGTGCCCTCGCTCGCGGCGGCCAAGGCCGCAGGCGTGGCAACGCTCAATATCGGGCTCTTCATCAATGCCGTCGTGAAGTTCAGCATCGTCGCCTTCGTGCTGTTCATGGTGGTCAAGGGTGTCAACTCGCTGCGCCGCAAGCAGGCCGAGGTTCCGGCCGCCCCGCCCGCGCCCACCACCGAGGAAAAGCTCCTCACCGAAATCCGCGACGCGCTGGTCGCGCGACCCGTTCGCTCCCCCTGATCGCGCTTCCGGCATAGCGCCTCGGCAAGCGCTCAATCCGTCCGTTATCGGCCGGCGTCCCGCCCGGGAATGCCGGCCTTGCTTTTCGCAGAATAGGGATGTTGTCGGATTAAATTGCCTATGATAGGAACTATTGCCTATAACATCGGTACGTTAGCGTACGTAAGAAGCCTGTACGGAGACTGAATACCTAGCGAAAATTGCTGATGCGATTTACCGAGGGAGCAAGGCGGGAGCAACACGCGAGTCGAACGACTTAATTTGAAGGTTAGTACATCAAGCATTTTCTTGGGATCCACATTACCGGAGAGGCCAAAATGGGCGAGGAGATTTACTACCATTCCTATTTGAATCGGGATCGGTTGATCCATATTGTCGACGCCGACCCACAGACCTGCCAGTCCTTGAGCGTGCTGTTCCGGGTGGAAGGTTTCCAGACTGCGTTCTCCCTCGATCCGATGAGTTTTTTTACCGTGATCGAGCGACGGCGGCCCGATGTGGTGGTGCTTAACATGCGGCTTGGTGCCGATGACGGCGTCCATATCCTCAAGCGGATCAAGGGCATGCGCACAGGCACGCCGGTGTTCATGCTCAGCGATGCGCCCGATGTCGACGCTACCGTGCTGGCGATGAAGGCCGGCGCCTCGGATGTCATCAGCAAGCCGATCGACGCCGAGCATTTTGTGCGGGCGGTGCGGGAATCCTTGCGCCAGGACGTGCATATGGGCGCGCTGCAGGGCGGGCGGCGGCCGATCGAGGTGCGCGGCTTTGCTCATCTCACCCCGCGGGAGCGCGAGGTCCTGCAATTGGTCACCAATGGCCAATCCAACAAGGAAGCCGGCCGCGAACTCGGCATTTCGCCGCGCACCATCGAGGTGCACCGGGCCCGCGTCATGGAAAAGCTCGGCGCCCGCAACACCGCCGACCTGATGCGGATCGTTTTGACCAGCTAGCCTGCTGCGGTGGAGGCGCGCGGCAGACCGCGCCTCGCCCAAAGTCTGAGTTGCCCGACCGTCCGGCGCATGGTCTTTTGGTGGCTATATCGTCCTCTCGCGATCGGTGCGCTGTGCTCAAAGCCGTTATTTTCGACCTCGACGAAACCCTGCTGACCCGAACCGAGGCCATTCGGGCCTTCATCGCCGACCAATATGAGCGTCATCGGGCCGATTTGCCCGGCCTGTCGCACGAGACCTACGTGTCACGGTTTCTGGAAATCGAGCAGAATGGCGTCATCAACAAGCGGCTGGTCTATCCGGCGCTCGTCGAGCAACTGGGGATCACGCAAATCAGCGCAGCGGCGCTGCTCGCCGACTACGAAGCCATCTATCCCGATTTTGCGACGCTGACGGCGGGCGCGCGCGACGTGCTGACCATCCTCAGCCAGCATGGCTTCAAGCTCGCCATCATCAGCAACGGCAATACGGTGGTGCAGCAGCGCAAGATCGACGCCATCGGCATCCGCCCGCTGCTGCAAACGGTGCTGGTCTCCGAGACCGAGGGCCTGCGCAAGCCCGACCCGCTGATTTTCCTGCGTGCCGCCGAACGCCTCGGCGTCCCGGCAGCCGAATGCCTTTTCGTCGGCGACAATCCCGAAGTCGATATCATCGGCGCCGACGCCGTTGGCATGCAGACTGCGTTCTTCGTCAGCAGCACCCCCTGGCCGGAAGGCTTGGCGCTGCCCGGCCACAGGATAACTGCACTCACCGAAGTGCTGCCGCTCTGCGGCATCAGCTAGAGTCTGAGCAGACCCAATCGAACTTGACGCGCCTTACCCGCCAATCGTCGGCAGTGTCAGGTCGCCGGAATTGAGCCTGGTTTCGCTCAGCGACTTCGATGGGATGTCGCGCGGCAGTTCCAGGCTCGCCCACACGCTCACCAGCGCGTGCCGCAGTTCGATGATCATCTCGTCGTTGTGCAACGGGGTCGGCGTGATGCGCAGCCGTTCCGTGCCCTTGGGCACGGTGGGGTAGTTGATCGGCTGCAGGTAGATGTCGTGCTTTTCCAGCAGCATGTCGCTCGCCGCCTTGCAGCGCCGCGCATCGCCGACGATCAGCGGCACGATGTGGGTTTCGTTGGCAAGGATCGGCAGCCCGGCCTCGGAAAGGATTTCCTTGGTCAGTTGCACCTGGCGCTGTTGCCCCTTGCGCTCGACATCCGACACTTTCAGGTGTTCGATCGAAGTGCGGGCCGCGGCGCAGAGTGCCGGGGGCAGGGCGGTGGTGAAGATGAACTCGGGCGCATAGGAGCGCACCGCGTCCACGATCGACTGGTTGGCCGCAATATAGCCGCCCATCACGCCAAAACCCTTGGCCAGCGTGCCTTCGATGATGTCGATCCGGTCCATCAGGCCTTCACGATCGAAAATGCCGCCACCGCGCGGACCATACATCCCAACGGCGTGCACTTCGTCGATGTAGGTCAACGCGCCGAATTCCTCGGCTAGATCTGAGATCTCGGCAATAGGGGCGACGTCGCCTTCAAACGA
>JAQGKB010000235.1 GCA_028290345.1 Hyphomicrobiales bacterium
TTAGTGGGGGTGACGCTGTTCGAATCCGCCTATCTCGCCGAAGTGGTGCGTGGCGGGCTGCAGGCACTGCCGCGCGGGCAATACGAGGCCTCGTCCTCGCTCGGGCTCAGCTACTGGAAATCGATGACCTTCATCATCCTGCCGCAAGCGCTCAAGCACGTCATCAAGGGCATCGTCGGCAATTTCATCTCGCTGTTCAAGGATACCTCGCTGGTTGCGATCGTCGGCATCTTCGACCTGCTCAATACCGTGCAGAATTCCACGAATGGGCAGGATTGGAAATCGCCGACCACGGCGGAGACCGGCTACATCGCGGCCGCTTTCATCTTCTGGATTTTTTGCTTTTCCATGTCGCGCTATTCCATGATGATGGAACGGCGTCTCGATACCGGCCACAAAAGGTAACGCTCATGTCGCTTGCATCCGAAACCATGGTCGAAGCCGACCGCTCCAAGATGAAGGTGTCCGACGAGGTCGCCATCGATATCGTGAACATGCACAAGTGGTTCGGCGATTTCCACGTGCTGCGCGACATCAACCTGCGGGTGATGACCGGCGAACGCATCGTCATCGCCGGCCCGTCCGGGTCGGGCAAATCGACGCTGATCCGCTGCATCAACCGGCTGGAGGAGCACCAGAAGGGGCAGATTTTCGTCGAGGGCGTGGAGTTGACCTCCGATTTGAAGCGCGTCGACGAGGTGCGCCGCGAAGTCGGCATGGTGTTCCAGCACTTCAATTTGTTTCCGCACCTGACCATCCTGCAGAACCTGACGCTGGCGCCGATCTGGGTGCGCCATGTGCCGAAGGCCAAGGCGGAGGAGATGGCGATGCACTATCTCGAACGAGTCAAGATTCCAGAGCAGGCGCCAAAATATCCCGGCCAGCTTTCCGGTGGCCAGCAGCAGCGCGTGGCCATCGCCCGCTCGCTCTGCATGAACCCCAAGATCATGCTCTTCGACGAGCCGACCTCGGCGCTCGATCCGGAAATGATCAAGGAAGTGCTCGAGGTGATGGTGGGGCTGGCCGAGGACGGCATGACCATGATCTGCGTTACCCACGAAATGGGTTTTGCACGGCAGGTGGCCAACCGGGTGATCTTCATGGACCAGGGCCAGATCATCGAGCAGAACGAGCCGGAGGCGTTCTTCAACCACCCGCAGCACGAGCGGACCAAGCTGTTCCTCAGCCAGATTTTGCACTGAGCGGTAACGGTAAAGGTTTTGGCATCAGGCCGCGTTGGCGCTTGCCGTCGTGTCTTTCGGCCAATATCCTACTTGCACTGACAAGGAGCGGCTTTTGGCCCTATTGAAGTTCAGCTTTGGGGCCGGAGCATTGCGACGGACGCTGCAGTTTTGCGCGGTGTTCCTTGCCTTCATTTCGCTGGCAACTGCGGCGATGGCGCAGACTCCCGGCACCACCTCGACACTGGCCAAGGTGCGGGCGCGCGGCAATTTGATTTGCGCGACCAGCGACCCGTTGCCGGGCTTTGCCCAGCAGAACAAGCAGGGCCTCTGGTCAGGGTTCGACGTGGATTTCTGCCGCGCCGTGGCGGCGGCGGTGTTCGGCGATCCCGCTAAGGTCGAGTTCCGGGCGCTGTCGGGAGACAGCCGTTTTGCGCCGCTGCAGACGGGCGCCGTGGACCTGATCGCGCGTAACGCCTCATGGACCATGCGGCGCGACACCAGCTATGGCGCCAATTTCGTCGCCGCCTCGTTCTATGACGGGCAGGGCATCATGGTGCCGCAAGCGATGAACGCGGTTTCGGCCTATGAGCTCAACAAGGTTTCGATCTGCGTGCTCGACGGCGGCGATGACCAGACCAATCTGCGCGACTTCTTCTTCCAGACTCAGGCGGCCTATTCCGAGGTGCTCTACGAGGATCGGGAGGACTTGAAGGTCGCCTACCAGGCCGGGCTCTGCAACGCTGTCTCCGCTCCGGCGAGCTGGCTCTACGCCATCCGCGGCAGCCTGCCGGACCCTGCAACGCAGCGCATCTTGCCCGAGCGGCTCTCCAAGGAGGCGTTCGGACCGGTAGTACGCACCGGCGACGACCAATGGTTCAGCATCGTGCAATGGACGCTGTTTGCACTGGTCGATGCCGAGGAGGTCGGCATCACCTCGCTCAATATCGGTTCGCTCACGGGATCGAAGACGCATTCGATCCGGCGCATGCTCGGCGTCGAGGGCGATTTCGGCCCCTCGATCGGCCTGTCGCACGATTTCATCCGCAATATTGTCCAGTCGGTGGGCAATTACGGCGAGATTTTCGACCGCAATTTCGGGGCGGACACAGGCTCGGCCGTGCTGCGCGGGCAGAATGCCTTGTGGACCAAGGGCGGGTTGTTGTTCGCACCACCGGTTGAGTAGAGGAGGGGTGTCCATGAGGAGGCCGAAGGAAGACTGGTTTATCCGGGCGATCCAGTCTTTCTGCTGATGCTGCAACCCCCACCTTGGCTGCCGCCTTCCCTTCCCACAAGGGGGAGGGAGCGCAAGAGCCGCAACCGCCGTGTCTCCCTCCCCCTCGTGGGGAGGGATCAAGGGTGGGGGTGAGCGGAACTCAGGCCCCAAACACCAGGCTCACCCTCCGGTTCTGCGCGCCTTTCTTCTCGATCTTGCCCAGCTTGAGCGGACCGATTTCGCTGGTGTTGCGGACGTGGGTGCCGCCGCAGGGTTGCAGGTCGATGTCGCCGATGCGGATCAGGCGGACGCGGCCCTGGCCCATGGGCGGCTTGACGTTCATCGTCTTGATCAGGTCGGGCTGCGCCGCCATCTGCTCGTCGGTGATCCATTCGGCGGTGACGGGGTGGTTGCCGGCGACGAGGGCGTTGAGCCGGGCTTCGACGGCGGTGAGATCGGCGGGGGCTTCGGGCATGTCGAAATCCAGGCGCCCCTTGTCGGCGCCGATCGAGCCGCCGGTCACCGGGAACGGCAGCACCACCGAGAGCAGGTGCAGCGCGGTGTGCATGCGCATCAGTTTGTAGCGGGTGTCCCAATCGATGTTGGCGGTGACCGCGTCCCCGGCGGCGAGGGAATGCTCGCCAGGCGCAGGCAGGTGGGCGATGGTGGTCTTGTCGCCTTCGGGGTGGACGGTCGCGGCGATGGCGATGCGGGTGCCGTCGGCACGCTCCAGCCAGCCGGTATCGCCTGGTTGGCCGCCCGAGCTGGCGTAAAAGATGGTCTGGTCGAGCACGATGCCACCATCGCCGGCGATCGCCAGCACTGTGGCCGGAGCGCTGGCGAGGTAGCTATCGGAGCGAAACAGGAATTCGGTCATGGCAGGTCCGGAAGTTTGAGTTTCAGAGCACTGGGGACAGCAGTTTTGCCGCTTGCCCGATGAAGCGGCGCACGAAGGATTGCTGTTTGACGTCCTCGATGGTGGTGAGACGGGCGTAGGCAAAGTCCTCGCGCAGCATGGCGTCGACGTCGGCAATCATCTGCGGATGGGTGAACCACAGCGTCAGTTCGAAATTGATGGCAAACGAGCGGTTGTCGAAATTCACGGTGCCAACGCCTGCGATCATATCGTCCACGAGGATGACTTTTTCGTGCAGGAACCCGCTCTGGTAGCGGTAAATCTCGATACCGTGCTGCACCATGCCATTAGCGTGGGCGTTGCTCGCCAACCAAACCAGCATGTGGTCGGGCTTTTCGGGCAACAGGATGCGGACGTCGACACCGCGCAGCACGGCCGCATAGAGCGCTGTGCGAACATCGAGATCGGGCACGAAATAGGGACTGACGATCCAGAGGCGCTTTTGCGCCTGGGCGATCACGTCGGTGAAGGCAATGGCGCAATCTTCCAGCCGGTCGGCGGGGCCGGTCGGCATCGCGAGCACCGATTGCTCGCCCGGCGTGGCGAACTGCTCGGGCAGGGTGGCGGTAATGTGCTCGCCCGTGGCCCAGTGCCAATCTTCTCGGAAAACCAGGGCGCAGGCCATGGCTGCCGGGCCCTTGACGCGCACCTGGGTATCGCGCCAATGGCCGAAGCGCTTGCTCTGGCCGAGATATTCCACGCCGACATTGTGGCCGCCGACCCAGGCTTCCTCGCCATCGGCGACCACGATCTTGCGGTGGTTGCGGTAGTTGATCCGGGTCGGGCCGTAGAGGCGCAGGAAAGGGTGGCGGTTGTTGAAGCCGGAGACTTTCACGCCGCCGGCCCGCAGCCGGTCGAAATAGCTGCGCGGCACGGCGCTGCAGCCGACATCGTCGTAGAGCAGATAGACCGCGACGCCGGCCTGGGCCCGCGCGATCAGCCGGTCGGCGAACGCCTTGCCCAGCGCGTCGTCGCGGATGATGAAGAACTGCACCAGCAGATAGCGCGTGGCTTTGTCGAAGCCGGCGAAGATTGAATCGAAGGTCGCCTGGCCGTCGATCAGCAATTCGGCTTCGTTGCCTGCGAGGAACGGCAATTGCGAGACCTGGGTCAGCACCGGCCAGCGCTTGCTGGTCTCCTCGTCGACGAGCACCAGGTCGCGGGTACGGCCCGGGCGATCGACGCGCGCATTGCCGAACTGCACGGCCTTGTAGTCATCAAAATGCTTCCAGCCGACGACCATGTAGAGAAAGGCGGTCGGAAACGGCAGCAGGATCAGCGAGATCAGCCAGGCGATGGAGCCCTGCGAGGTGCGCGACACCATGACTTCGCGCACGGCGCAGACAAATGCCAACACATAGACGGCGAAAACCAGTGTGGCGACGATGATTGAATTCTGCGCGAGAAGCCAACCAACGGCTTCCATCGTTACGCCGGTTCCGGTTCGAACACCGAGCTGATGTCGATGCTGGCGGGCTGTTCGAGCCATTCCGGCACCGGGAGGCCCTTGTCCCTGAGAAAGGCGGGGTTGAAGAGCTTCGACTGGTAGCGATTGCCATAGTCGGCAAGGATGGTGACGATGGTCTTTCCCGGCCCGAGATCGCGCGCCAGGCGTACGGCGCCGGCAATGTTGATGGCGCTGGAGCCGCCAAGGCAAAGCCCCTCGTGCTCGAGCAGGTCGAAAACGTAGGGCAGGGCCTCGCTATCGGGGATCTGGTAGGCGTAGTCCACTTTCAGACCCTCCAGATTTGCTGTGATCCGGCCTTGGCCGATGCCTTCGGTGATGGAATTGCCGGAGGATTTTAGCTCGCCGGTGGTGAAGTAGCTATAGAGCGCGGCCCCTTCCGGATCAGCAATGCCGATCTTGATGCTCGAGTTCCGCGCCTTCAATGCTTCGGCCACCCCGGCGAGCGTGCCGCCCGAGCCGACCGAGCAGATGAAGCCATCGACCTTGCCCAGCGTTTGCGCGAAAATTTCCGGGCCGGTGGTTTCGACGTGGGCCTGCTTGTTGGCGACATTGTCGAACTGGTTGGCCCAGATCGCGCCGTTGGGCAGTTCCTTCGCCAGCTTTTCGGCCAGGCGCCCGGAGACCTTGATGTAGTTATTGGGGTGCTTGTAGGGCTTGGCCGGCACCTCGATGAGTTCGGCGCCATAGAGACGGAGTGCGTCCTTCTTTTCCTGGCTCTGCGTATCGGGGATGATGATCACCGATTTGAAGCCCATGGCATTGGCGACCAGCGTCAGTCCGATGCCGGTATTGCCGGCCGTGCCCTCGACGATGGTGCCGCCCGGGCGCAGGGCGCCCCGCCTCACCGCATCCTTGATGATGTAGAGCGCCGCCCGGTCCTTGACCGACTGGCCCGGGTTGAGGAACTCCGCCTTGCCCCAGATTTCGCAGCCGGTGATTTTTGAGGCGTGGTTCAGCCGGATGAGCGGGGTGTTGCCGATGGCAGAGAGGAGGTCGCGATGTTTGGTCATGGGTCCAGCCGAAATATCATGGCCGGATGGTAGGGATCGGCGGCGCACCAAACAAGGGCCAAACCCTCCAAACGACATGGCTTTTCCACGTTCGCCCAAAGTTGAGAAAGATCGGCCCGCTTTGTGCCGGGACGCAGAAGCGCTTGCCGCGGCACGCCGATCAGCCCAGGCCTAGGAACGGGTTGTCGGCGACGCGCAAGTCGTTGCGCAACCACAGGATGGCATTTCTCGCCATGAAATAGTTTTCCCTTGTTGCGGGCGCCGCTTTGCTCTCGGTGCTCTGCACATCGGCTCCGGTAAATTTGCACTCTCTACTATCAGCAATACGCGCAACGCCGCCGGATTGATCGGCTTTCGCGGGGGTTGCGACACTTGTCGCCATCGTGGGTTGGGCGTATCTGCAAAGCTCGAAATCGCCAGGGAACCCTTATCGATGAACGCTATTGCTGCGCCGCTCTCCCACCTGAAAGCCCTGGAATCGGAGAGCATCGAGATTTTCCGTGAAGTGGCGGCAAGTTTTGAACGGCCGGTAATGATGTACTCGATCGGCAAGGATTCGAGCGTCCTGCTGCATCTGGCGCGCAAGGCGTTCTTTCCGTCCCGCATTCCGTTTCCACTGCTGCACATCGACACGACGTGGAAGTTCCGCGAGATGATCGCGTTCCGCAACCGGATGGCGGTGGAGCACGGGTTCGAGCTGATCGTGCACACCAACCCGGAGGGCTTGGCCAACAAGATCAACCCGTTCGACCAGGGTTCGGCGCGGTTTACCGACATCATGAAGACGCAGGCGCTGCGGCAGGCACTGAACGCAGGCAAGTATGATGCGGCGATCGGCGGCGCGCGGCGCGACGAGGAAAAATCGCGCGCCAAGGAGCGCATCTTTTCGCACCGCAACGCCCAGCACGCCTGGGACCCGAAGAACCAGCGCCCGGAGCTTTGGCACACCTACAATACGCGGCTCGCGCCCGGAGAAAGCATGCGGGTTTTTCCGCTGTCGAACTGGACTGAGCTCGACATCTGGACCTACATCTACTCGGAGGACATCGACATTCCGCCGCTGTATTTCGCAAAACCCCGTCCGGTCGTCGAGCGCTCAGGCACGCTGATCATGATCGACGACGACCGGTTCCGGTTCGAGGATGGCGAAAAGCCGCGCACGGAAAAGGTGCGGTTTCGCACGCTGGGCGATTATCCGCTGACCGGCGCGATCCGGTCCGAAGCGAGTGACTTGCCGTCGATCATCATGGAAATGCAGGCGTCAAGGACGTCGGAGCGCGAGGGGCGGCTGATCGATAGCGATCAGGCCGGTTCGATGGAGAAGAAGAAGCAGGAAGGGTATTTCTGATGGGGACGTGGGCCGCGGCTGTTTCTGAGGCTGTGCTGGTTGCCACCCCCTCCCCAACCCTCCCCGCAAGGGGGAGAGGGTCGGCTGGGGGCGTGGCACGGTTGGTGGCCACAACATCGGATAGCACCCTCCCCCTTGCGGGGAGGGTTGGGGAGGGGGTTGCAGCAACCATGAAACACGCCAAGCGCCTTCCCCTCACCCTGCAAGCCCGGCCCAAGAACTCCCGGTCAGAAGGACTGCTATGACTATCGCTACTGCCGTAAAATCCGCCGATACCGATCTTGACCTGTGGCTGCAACAGCAGACCGACAAGGGGCTGCTGCGGTTCCTCACCTGCGGCAGCGTCGATGACGGCAAGTCGACGCTGATCGGGCGGCTGCTCTATGACAGCCAGTTGATCCTCGACGACCAGTTGGCGAGCCTGCGCAAGGAAAGTCGCAACCGGACGACTGGGCATGAGGGCATCGATTTTTCGCTGCTGGTGGATGGGCTTACGGCGGAGCGCGAGCAGGGCATCACCATCGACGTGGCCTACCGGTTCTTCTCCACCGACAAGCGAAAATTCATCGTCGCCGATACACCCGGACACGAGCAATACACTCGCAACATGGCGACGGGCGCCTCGAACGCCGACCTGGCGCTGGTGCTGGTCGATGCCCGCACGGGGCTGCTGACGCAGACGCGGCGCCATAGTTTTATCCTGTCGCTGATCGGGGTGAAGCACGTGGTGCTGGTGGTCAACAAGATCGACCTCGTCGACTATGACGCCGATACCTTCAACGCCATCGAAAGCGCTTATCGCGCGTTTGCCGAGCCGCTGGGCTTCAAGACGCTGCAGGCTATCCCGGTGTCGGCGCTGAACGGGGACAATATCCTGACCCCGAGCGCGCAGACGGCCTGGTACGATGGCCCGCAACTGGTGCCATACCTCGAAAGCATCGAAGTGGCGGATGATCGCACGGCGAGCCCGATGCGGTTTCCGGTGCAGTGGGTCAACCGCGCCAGCCTCGATTTCCGCGGCTTTTCCGGCACGGTTGCGTCCGGCGTGGTGAAGGTCGGCGATGAGGTGCTGGTCGCGGCGTCGCGAAAGCCGGCGCAGGTCAAGCGCATCGTCACCATGGATGGCGATCTGCAGGAGGCGATCGCAGGCCAGGCGGTGACGGTGGTGCTCGACCGCGAGGTGGATATTTCGCGCGGCGACGTGCTGACCCATCCGGGCCAGACCCCCGAGTTTTCGAACCAGTTCCAAGCGCGCCTGGTGTGGATGCAGGAAGAGCCGGCCTTTCCGGGGCGCTCCTACCTGCTCAAGATCGGATC